>JBKOYY010000137.1:0-14241 GCA_046725615.1 Pseudomonadota bacterium | reverse complement strand
CCGTGGTGGACGCGGCCCGCGTGCGAGCCATGTACACCCATCCCGACTTCGCCCGGCGGGGCGTCGGCCGGCTGATCCTGAAGCTTTGCGAGACGGCGGCCCGAGCCGAAGGATTCCGGCGTCTGGAGCTGATGGCGACGCTCTCGGGGCGGGCGCTGTACAGCCAGTGCGGCTATGCGGACATCGAGGCGATCGAGGACGCGAGGGGCGGCGCGCCCGTGCCGCTGGTTCGGATGGGCAAGGCGATCGCCTGAGCGCCACGGCGCCGTCTCCGTAGCGACACGTAGGGGTCGCTCCCAAATGGCGCGGCGTCCGGGCGGCCACTATCTGACCGCTATCGGCCGATCTCCCCAGCGGCCGGTGAGTGAAGGATTATCCCCATGATCGCCCCCCTCGCAGACTACGCCGTCCACTACGCCCCGCGGGGCGTGTCGGACCGCATCGCCTTCGGCTTCGTGAAGGCGCTGCGCTTCTGCGCCGACACCTTCTTCGCCAAGCGCTATGGCCACCGGGCCGTGGTGCTGGAGACCGTGGCCGCGGTGCCGGGCATGGTCGGCGCGACGCTGAACCACCTGAAGTGCCTGCGGCGCATGGAAGACGACCGCGGCTGGATCAAGACGCTGATGGACGAGGCCGAGAACGAGCGGATGCACCTGATGACGTTCATCGAGGTGGCCAAGCCGACCGCGTTCGAACGCTTCGTGGTCGTCGCCGCCCAGTGGATCTTCTACCTGTTCTTCTTCGGCCTCTATCTGGTCTCGCCGCGGACGGCGCACCGGGTGGTCGGCTACTTCGAGGAAGAGGCGGTGATCAGCTACACCCACTATCTGGCCGAGATCGACGAGGGCCGTTCGCCCGACGTGCCGGCCCCGGCCATCGCCCGCCGCTACTGGAACCTGCCGGCCGACGCCACCCTTCGGGACGTGGTCGAGGTGGTCCGCGCCGACGAGGCCCACCACCGCGACGTGAACCACGGCTTCGCCAACGAGCTGGCCGGCATCGCCGAGCCGGTAAAGGTCCCGGCCGTCTGGCCGCACGAGCCGCTTGAGCCGCACTGGCGCGAGGCGGCCTGATGGAGCCTCGCCTGCGCGTCGGCCCCGGCGTCGCCGCCGGGATCGACGAGGCCATGATCCGGACCCTGGTGCACACGTTCTACGGACGGGTGCGCCAGGACGCCGTTCTGGGCCCGATCTTCAACGCCGCCATCGCCGACTGGGACGAGCACCTGGCCAAGCTGTGCGATTTCTGGTCGTCGGTCACGCTGATGACGGGCCGGTTCAAGGGCTCGCCGATGGCGGCGCACGCCGGCAACGGCCATATCCGCGACGAGCACTTCCCCATCTGGCTGGCCTTGTTCGAGAAGACCGCCCGCGAGGTCTGTCCGCCCAAGGCGGCCGATCACTTCGTCGAACGCTCGCGGATGATCGGTCGCAGCCTGTCGCTTGGGCTGGCGGTGAGCCGCGGCGAGATCCCGCCGCTGTCGGCGACGATCTAGCTCTCGCGCGTCTGGCGCCGCCAGAGGGCGGCGTATTCGCCCTTGTGCTCCAGCAACTCGGCGTGGGTCCCGCGCTCGACGATGCGCCCGCGGCGCAGCACCAGGATCTGATCGGCGTCGACGATGGTCGAGAGGCGGTGGGCGATCACCAGGGTGGTGCGCCCCGCTTTCACCCGGCGCAGGGTCTCCTGGATCGCCGCCTCGGTGGGACCGTCGAGGGCGCTGGTGGCTTCGTCCAGGATCAGCAGCCGCGGACCCGCCAGCAGCGCCCGGGCGATCCCCACCCGCTGCCGCTCGCCGCCCGACAGCTTCAGCCCCCGCTCCCCGACGCGCGTGGACATGCCGTTCGGCAGGCCGTCGATGAACGGCCCGAGCTCGGCGGCGTCGGCGGCGGCGCGCACCTCCTGCGGGCTGGCGTCGGGCCGGGCGAAGGCGATGTTGGCGAAGAGGGTGTCGTTGAACAGGGCCACGTCCTGCGGCACCAGCGCCACCGCCCGCCTGAGCTGGGCCTGGGGCACGTCGCGCATGTCAACGCCGTCGATGGTGACGCGGCCCTCCTGCGGGTCCAGCAGGCGCATGGCGAGGCGCACGGCGGTGGTCTTGCCCGCACCCGAAGGCCCCACCAGGGCGACGGTCTGGCCCGGCCGCGCCTCGAAACTGACATCCAGCAGGCCGGACGAGCGTGCATCGTGGCGGAAGCTGACGTGGTCGAAGGCGATGGCCGCCCCCTGCCCGCTGGCGGGCGGCAGCGGGCGGGCGTCGGGCGCATCGACGATCTCCGGCGTGATCTGGCGCAGGGCGACCATCTGCTCCATGTCGATCAGGCCCTGGCGGATCTCGCGATACTGGAAGCCCAGCATGCCGAGCGGCGCATAGAGGCCGGAGAGCAGGAACACGGCCATGGTGATGTCGCCGATGCTGAGCCGGCCGTCGGCGACCTGCAGGCCGGCCATCACGGTCATGGCCGCGAGGCCGACGTTGAGGATCAGCGACTGGGCGGCGTTCAGCAGGTTCAGCGAACCGTTGGCCTGGGCGCTGGCGTCGACATAGCGACCCATGGCCTCGCCATAGGCGTCCACCAGCCGGTGCTCGGCCCCGAACGCCTTCAGCGTCTCGTAGTTCATCAGCGCGTCCGACGAGAGGCCGGCGGCCCGGGTCTCGCTCTCGTTCAGCTCGCGCCGGTGCGACAGACGCCAGTCGGTGATGCGGAAGGTGATGACCGCATAGATGACGAGGGTGACGAAGGCGGTGGCGGCGAACCGCCAGTCCAGCCGCACGGCCATCACGCCCATGGCCAGCACCAGCTCGACGAAGGTGGGGCCAAGGCTGAAGATCAGGCTGCGGATCAGGAAGTCGGTGGAGCGGGCGCCTCGGTCGATCACCCGCGAGAGCGCGCCCGACTGCTTGGTCTGGTGGAAGTCGAGCGAGAGCGACAGGGCGTGGCCGAAGCTCTCCACCGCGGCCCGCGCCATGGTCGACTGCGAGACGCGGGTGAAGATCGCGTCGCGGGCGTAGGGCGCGCAGGCGGCCAGGAAGCGGAGCCCCGCGAACCCCAGCGCCAGGCCCACGAAACCCGCGCCCAGCACCACGCCGCCCCTGGCGGCGGGCGTCAGGCTGTTGATCGCCTCGCCCAGCATCACCGGCGCGATCACCGCCGCCAGCTTGCCCACCAGCACCAGCACCAGGGCCACGGTGATCCGCAACCGCAGCTGCGGCGCCCCCGAGCGCATCACCAGCGCCAGCAGGTCGCGCATCGAGCCCCAGAAGTCGAAGGTGGCGGCCTGCGCCTCCACGGCTCCGGGGCCGTGGAAGCGCGCGTGCGCCATGTGTCCGTGAACCACGCGCTCAGCCTCCGGCCAGCCGCCGGAGCGGGCGTATGGCGATCGGGACTACGATGATCTGGGCGCGCCGGGCGTTCACGGTCTGCTTGCCACTCCTCAAGCCTGGCCCTAGCTAATTGGCCCTGTACGGCGCGCAAGCAAGCGGCCCGTTTCGTTTTCCTCTGGAGTCTGCGTCATGGGGCGTCTCAGCCAGCGCCTGGAATCGGCCTGCGTGTTCTGCGGATCCTCTGACGAGGCCGACCCGGCGTTCCTGGAGGCCGCCCGCGGGGTGGGCAAGGCGCTGGCCGACGCGCGCATCCGCCTCGTCTATGGCGGCGGCGGGGTGGGCCTGATGGGCGCGGCGGCGCGCGCGGCCCATGCCGCCGGCGGCGACGTGCTGGGCATCATCCCGACCTTCCTGGTGGCCAAGGAGCGCGCCCTCGCCGAGGTCGAGCACGTGATCGTCGACAACATGCACGAGCGGAAGATGCTGATGTTCCAGCGCTCGGACAGCTTCGTGATCCTGCCCGGCGGCATCGGCACCCTGGAGGAGGTCGTGGAGCTGCTCTCCTGGCGGCGGCTCGACCTGCACGCCAAGCCGGTCGTCTTCTACAACCCGCGCAACTTCTGGGACCCGCTGTTCCGGCTGTTCCAGCACACGGTGGACGAGAAGCTGACGCCGCCCGACTTCATGAACGCCTGGGTGGCGGTGGAGACGGTGGACCAGATCGTCCCCGCCCTGCTCGACCAGGGCCGCGAGCCGTTCCCCTCGGCGGCCGCGGTCGGCCGGCGGGGCTGACGGACAACTGTGGGTGGAAAGCCACACCTGACCTCTCCTGTGTCGAGTGGCCGCATCCGGGGCGCCTGAGCGGCCGTAGAGCCGGGCACGGACGCGCTTTCGCCGTCCCCCAGACACCACGACCCGGAGCCACCCCAGATGCGCACCCTTCTTCTCGCCACAGCCGCCCTCGCCGGCTTCGCCGCGGCCTCCGCCGCCCAGGCCCAGGACGCCGACTGGACCGGCGCCTACGTCGGCGTCGTGCTCGGCTACGCCGACCGCAACGAGAGCAGCGGCGAGACCATCGGCTTCGACACCAACCTCGACGGGAACTTCGGCGACACCGTGCGGACCGCCGCGGGCGTTGACGCCTTCTCGCCCGGCTTCTGCGGCGGCGCGTTCAACACCAACGCCGCGGGCGGCGGCTGCCGCAAGGACGACGACACCGACGTCGAGATCGGCGTGCGCGCCGGCTACGACTACCAGATCGGCGCGTTCGTGGTCGGCGGCGTGGTGGAATACAGCCGCGTCGAGCTGCAGGACGCCGTGACCGCGTTCTCGACCACCCCGGCGGCCTACAACTTCACCCGCAAGCTGACCGACCTGTTCGCCGTCCGCGCGCGCGGCGGCTACGCCTTCGGCGACAACCTGGTCTACGCCACCGGCGGCTACGCCCAGGGCAACATGAAGCACAGCTTCACCACCACCAACACGGTCAACGCCTTCCCGCGGTCGGGCGGCGGCGACGCGAAGGGCTACCAGCTCGGCCTCGGCTACGAACGCAAGCTGACCGACAACGTGACCCTGGGCGTCGAGTGGCTGCGCACCAGCCTCGACGACGACGACTTCGGCGTGCGGGCCTCGAACTCGGGCACGACCGCGGCCACCAATCCGTTCCTGCTGGTCAACACCGCCGGCACCGACTTCCGGCGCACCGACGACGACTTCGAGGTCGACAGCTTCCGCGTGACGGCGAGCTACCGCTTCTAGTCCCCCGTGGTGGGGATGGGCCGGCGCTGCAGCAGCTTCTGCGCTGTGGCGTCGGCCTGCACCTCGCCCAGCAGCCAGTCGCGGAAAGCCGCGATCTTGCGGGCTCGGCGGCGGTCCTTGGGATAGACCAGCCAGTAGCCGCCCTCCTCCGCGATATAGACCTCGAACGGCTGCACCAGCCGTCCCGCCGCGATGTCGGCGGCGAACATCGCCGGCGATCCGATCGCCACCCCGCCGCTGGCCTGGGCCGCGGCGACCTCCAGCACCTGGTTGTCGGCCATCAGCCGCAGCCCGTCCGGCGCAGGTCCCACGGCGTCGACCCCGGCGTTGCAGAACCACGCCAGCCACTCGGCGTCATGACCCACGCGCGGGACGGACAGCAGGTCGGCCGGACGCGGATCGGCCGGCAGGCGCGCCATCGCCTCGGGTGTCGCCAGCGCCGTCTGGGCCGAGGGGAACAGGAGCACGCTCTCCATGCCCGGCCACTCCCGCCGGTTCGAGGCGCGGATCGCCAGGTCCGCCTCCCCGTGCAGCAGGTCCACGACGCGCGAGTCGGTGTCGAGCCGGACGGCGATGCCCGGATGGGCGACCTGGAAGATCCCCAGGCGGCTCGCCAGCCAGCGCGAGGCGAAGGTCTGCAGGGTCGTGATCCTCAGCACCCCCTCGCCGCTGTCGGAGAGGTCGGCCACCGCGCTGCGCAGGGCGGTCATCGCCTCGGTGGCCGCGCGCGCCAGCCGCTCGCCGGCCGCCGTCAGGGCGACCTCGCGGGGGAGCCGGCGGAACAGCGGCTGGTCCAGCCGTTGCTCCAGCGCCTTGACCTGCCAGCTCACCGCCGCCTGGGTCATGCCGAGCTCGGCCGCCGCCTTGGTGAAGCTGCCGTGACGGGCGGCGGCCTCGAACACCCGGAAGGCGCTGAGCGGCAGGGAAGCGAGCGGATCAGCCATAAGTCTACCTTATGGATACGACAGGAGAACGCGTTTGTAGCGAACACCGGTGAAGACCATCTTCCCTCTCAGAAGACAACCCCGCCGGGAGATGGCCATGGAAGAGCTGCACCGCATCCATAAGGATGTTCCATTCGGATACTGGACGGCGTGGGTCCTCCCGGCCGTGAGGGCGCTGACCCGCCGGTGGCGCTCGGCCGAGGGCGAGCGTCGCGCGCTGAAGCAGGCGCTGACGCTGCGCTGAGCGCAGCTTCGACAACCGGAGACGCGGCGGTCGCCTACGGGACGTTGGTCTCCAGCTCGTCCAGCCACACCCGGGCCACGCCGTCGCTCGGCGCGCGCCAGTCGCCGCGCGGACTGAGGGCCCCGCCCGAGATCACCTTCGGCCCGTTGGGCATGGCCGAGCGCTTGAACTGGCTGATCTCGAAGAAGCGGAACAGGAAGACCCGCAGCCACGACTTGATGGTCGCCAGGTCGTACTGGTTGCGCGCTTCGTCCGGGAAATTCTCGGGCCACTGCCCCCGCTCCACATCGTGCCACGCATGCCAGGCCAGGAAGGCGACCTTCGAGGGCCTCAGGCCGTAGCGGGTGATGTGGAACAGGTTGAAATCCTGCAGCTCGTAGGGCCCGACCTTCGCCTGGGTCGATTGGATGGCCCCCGTGGCGTCGGCCGGCACCAGTTCGGGCGAGATCTCGGTGTCGAGGATCGAGAGCAGGGTCGCCGAGGCGCCCTCGTCGAACTGCTTCGTCTTCACGACCCAGCGGATCATGTGCTGGATCAGGGTCTTCGCCAGGGAGCCGTTGACGTTGTAGTGGCTCATCTGGTCGCCGACGCCGTAGGTGCACCACCCCAGCGCCAGCTCGGACAGGTCGCCCGTGCCGAGCACGAAGGCGTGGCGCTGGTTGGCCAGCCGGAACAGGAAGTCGGTCCGCAGGCCCGCCTGCACGTTCTCGAAGGCGATGTCGTAGACCGGCTCGCCTTTGGCGAACGGGTGTCCCATCTCCTCCAGCATCAGCCGCGCCGTCGGCCGGATGTCGATCTCCTCGCCGGTGACGCCCAGGCCGCGCATCAGCGCCCAGGCATTGGCCTTGGTGCCTTCGCTGGTGGCGAAGCCGGGCATGGTGAAGGCCAGGATGTTGGTGCGCGGCAGGCCGACGGCGTCGAACGCCTTGGCCGCCACGATGAGCGCATGGGTCGAATCGAGGCCGCCCGAGACGCCGATGCAGATGTGCTTCGACTTGGTGGCCTGCAGCCGCTTGGCCAGGCCGTGCACCTGGATGTTGAAGGCCTCGTAGCAGTCCTTGTCGAGCCGTGCCGGGTCGTCGGGCACGAAGGGAAAGCGGTCCAGGGGCCGGATCAGGCCGACGTCAGCGAAGTGCGGCTGATGCCGGAACCCGATCCGGCGGAAGCGACGCTCGGGGTGGCCGGCGGCGGCGGCGGCGTCGTTGAAGGTCGGCGTGCGCATCCGCTCCAGACGCAGGCGCTCGACGTCGATGTCGGCCACCGCCATGGCCGAGACCGCGGGGAACCGCTCGGTCTGCGCCAGGCGGCGGCCCAGCTCGTGGATCGAGGCCTGGCCGTCCCAGGCGAGGTCGGTGGTGCTCTCCCCCGGGCCGGCGGCGGAATAGAGGTAGGCCCCCTGGCAGCGCGCCGACTGGCTGGCGCACAGCAGCTCGCGTTCGTCGGCCTTGCCGACCACCACGTTCGAGGCCGAGAGGTTGCAGAGGATCAGCGCGCCGGCCAGCGCGCCCTGGGTCGACGGCGGGGTCGGCGCCCAGAAGTCCTCGCAGATCTCGATGTGGAAGACGAAGTCGGCCAGATCCTCGGCCGCGAAGATGAGGTCGGTCCCGAACGGCGCCGTCTGGCCAGCCACCGTGATCTCGAGCCCGGTGACGCCAGCGCCCGGCGCGAACCAGCGCTTCTCGTAATACTCCCGATAGTTGGGCAGGAAGCTCTTGGGCGTGACGCCCAGAATCCGGCCCCGCGAAATGGCGACGCCGCAATTGTAGAGCCGGCCGTTGTGGACCAGCGGCGCGCCGACGATCAGCACCGGCTTCAGATGCGCGCTCGCCTCCACGATGCGGCGAAGTTCGGCGTCGACGCGGGCCAGCAGGGCGTCCTGCAGCAGGAGGTCGTCGATGGCGTAGGCCGAGATCCCGAGCTCGGGAAACAGCATCAGGTCGCAGCTCTCGACGTCGCCCTGTCGCGCCATCCGCAGGGTCTCGTCGGCGTTGAAGCCCGGGTCGCCTGGCAGAACCGACGGCGTGCAGACCGCCGCGCGGACGAAGCCGTGGGTATGAATCGAGTGGAACGCCTTCGTCACCGCCAACTCCCGACCGGACTAATGCTCACTTTGAGCATATATAGCCTAGCCGGTCTCGGCGGGCAAAAATACCCGGGATCGGCGATCAGTCGTCGCGGTGGACGCGCTCGCGGCGCTCGTGCCGCTCCTGAGCTTCCAGGCTCAGCGTCGCGATCGGACGCGCATCGAGTCGGGCCAGGCCGATCGGCTCCCCCGTCTCCTCGCAGAAGCCGTACGACCCGTCCTCGATCCGGCGCAGGGCTTCGTCGATCTTGGAGATCAACTTGCGCTGACGGTCTCGCGTACGGAGTTCAAGCGCTCGATCAGTCTCCGAGGACGCCCGATCCGCCAGATCAGGGTGGTTCTCGGTTTCCTTCTGCAGATGGGAGAGGGTCTCGCGAGATTCGCGGAGGATGTCCTCTTTCCACGCCAGAAGCTTTTGCTTGAAATACTCAAGCTGGCGCTCGTTCATGAATTCCTCGTCCTCGGAAGGACGGTATTCAGGACCTTCAGCCAAAACCGTGGCTGTCTTCATGAAAACCTCACGCCCCTAGGAACCCTGAGACACGCGCGGGCTGTATAGCAAAACGACCGATGGTTTCAACGGCGGTGGTGCGCCGCAGGTTTCATCCACGGCCGCGCGCCGCTTCCAGCTTGGCAAGCTCAACTGCGGCGCGAGTCTCGATCTCGTCCAGCACCGCCTCGAGTTTCGGGTCTTCCGTCGCCATCCGCTGCTCGCGGACCGCGCGGGCCAGGGCCTCGACCTGAGTCGCCGAAAGGTCGCCGCCCAGCAGCGCGATCTTCAGGTCATCCAGCGAGTCGAGCAGTCGGCCCGCCCGGCTGACCGAGCGGCGCTTGCGCTCGGTGGGCGAGCCCACGTCCTGCAGCGCCAGAAGCGCCTCGACGCCCATCACGCCCGCGACACCGCTCGCCGAGGCGACCTGCGCCGGCGCGGACGGCGCGGCGGGGCCCGCGATCCGGAAGCCTTCGCCCCCGCCGCCGCCCCGCGCCGGCTTGACGCCGGACGACTGGGAAAGACCGCCTGTTCCGGTGACCTTCATGGGAATGGACGCCTGGGCCCTCTACTCTCGACCTGCAGGATCGCCGGTCAAACTTGCAGCATGGTTAACAAGGGGAGGATTCTGCCTAGTCGAACTTGCCGCCCCGCTCGGCGCTGCATTGTTTTTACATGACTTTTCGGCTGGCACGGATCTCGCGAAGCAGGCGCCGACCTCTTCCGCACGAAGGCGCCCATGATTCCGGCCCGTCTCCTCACCGCCCTGATCCTCGCCGCCGCGGCCTGCCTGCCGCAGGCGGCGAGCGCCAAGTCGCGCATCAAGGATATCGTCGCCTTCGAGGGCGTGCGGGAAAACCAGCTGATCGGCTACGGAATCGTGGTCGGCCTCAACGGCACGGGCGACGCGCTGCGGAACGCGCCGTTCACCAAGCAGAGCCTCGAGGCGATGCTGGAGCGCCTGGGCGTCAACGTGCGCGAGGCCAACCTCAACACCAAGAACGTCGCGGCGGTGATGGTGACGGCCAAGCTGCCGCCCTTCTCCGCCCCGGGCGCGCAGATCGACGCCCAGGTGTCGGCGCTGGGCGACGCCAAGAGCCTGCTGGGCGGCACCCTGCTCGTCACCCCGCTGCTCGGCGCCGACGGCCAGGCCTATGCGGTGGCGCAGGGCACGGTGCAGACCGGCTCGGTCAGCGCCGGCGGCGCCTCCGGCTCGACGGTGCTGAAGGGCGTCCCGACCGCCGGCCGGATCGCCGGCGGGGCGACCGTCGAGCGCGAGCTCGGCTTCCAGCTCGCCAGCATGGATCAGCTGCGGATGACCCTCCGCAACCCGGACTTCACCACGGCCCGGCGCGTCGCCGACGTGATCAACGCCAGCTACCCCGGCTCGGCCGTGGCCGAGAACCCGACCATCATCTCGGTGCGCGCCCCGGCCGGACAGAACCTGGTCGGCTTCATGGCCCAGATCGAGAACCTGTCGGTCGAGCCCGACAATGCGGCCAAGGTCGTCATCGACGAGGTCGCGGGCGTGATCGTCATGGGTGATGCGGTGCGCGTCTCCACCGTCGCGATCCAGCAGGGCAACCTGACCATCACGGTCCGCGAGAGCCCGGCCGTGAGCCAGCCGGCGCCGTTCTCGCGCCAGGGCCAGACCGCGGTGGTCCCGCAGTCGGACGTCTCGGTCGAGGAGGAGAAGGGCAAGCAGTTCCTGACGGTGAAGTCGGGCACGTCGCTGGCCACCCTGGTCGCCGGCCTGAACGCCCTGGGCGTGACGCCCCGGGACATGATCTCCATCCTCCAGACCATCAAGGCTGCGGGCGCGCTGCAGGCCGAAATCGAGGTGATGTGATGAGCGGCTTCTCCGCCCCCATCGGCGTCTCCCCCACCCTGCTCGCGCCGACCGCCCAGGCCACGACGGCCGACCTCGCCCGCGGCAAGGCCAAGGACGCGGCCCAGAAATTCGAGAGCCAGTTCCTGTCGATCATGCTCCAGCAGATGTTCGAGGGCGTGAAGACCGACGGCCCCTTCGGCGGCGGCGAAGGCGAGGAAATGTTCCGCTCGCTGATGACCGAGGCGATGGGCAAGCAGATGACGAAGGCCGGCGGCATCGGCCTCGCCGATACGATCCAGCGCGAAATCCTGAAGATGCAGGGACTGACCTGATGGCCCTCGCCGCCCAAGACGCCACCGACCGCTGCGAACAGCTCATCGTCCTCACCGAGCGGCTCACCGAGCTGATCGCCGCCCAGGCCCTGGCCTTCGAACAGCGCCGGCCGCAGGACGCGGCGGCCCTGCTGGAGGAGACCTCGCGGCTCGCCAACCTCTACCGCCACGAGAGCGCGCGCGTCCGCGCGGACAAGCGCCTGGTGGAAGGCGCGCCCGTCCAGCTTCGCGCCCGGCTCGCCCAGGCCACCGAGGCGTTCGACGCCGTGCTCGCCCGCCAGGGCCGCGCCATCGAGGCGGCGCGGATCGTCACCGAGGGCCTGGTGAAGTGCATCGCCGAGGAAGTGGCCAACCAGCGCAGCCAAGCCACCGTCTATGGCGCGGCCGGCGCCCAGGTGCAGACCTCCACCGCCACGGCCATCACCCTGAACCGGCGCGCCTGAGCGCCCAGAACCGGCGCCCGACGCCCACGGCGGCCCGACGGCCGCATGACCGGTCAGTGCATCGTGTTGGCGACGATCTCCAGCTTGTTGCCGTCGGGGTCGAGGATCACGCAGCCGTAATAGTCGGGCGCGATATCGGGATGCGGGCCGGCCGGCCGGATCGCCGTCGCGCCTTGCGCCACGGCTGAGGCGTAGGCCGCATCCACCGCCGCACGGCTGGGCGCGGTGAACGCCAGGTGCGCGCCCAGGCCGGCCACCTGCTCGCCCGCCACCGGATAGAGGTAGAAGTGGCCGCCCTGACCGCCGGGCCCATAGGCAAGCTCGCGGGTGCTGGCGGCCGAGACGGCGGCGCCAAGGGGCGCGAAGAAGGCGTCGTAGAAGCGCCGCGCCGCGTCCAGGTCGCGGACGCCGAGGGACAGGTGGTCGAACATGCGGCCTCCGCGATGGATAGGCTCCAGAGGTGCAGGCGCGGGCCAGCGGGGGCCAGAGGCCGCTTTGTCAGGCGTGGCCTCATCTAGATTCAAACGCTTGTTTGCCGCGACGGAACCGGCCTATGGTGATCCTGCCGTCGGAAGGTCCGGCGGTCTGCGTTCTCAGGGCGGGGTGCAACTCCCCACCGGCGGTAATGCCCACCGACGCTTCGGCGAAGGCGGGACGAGTCCGCGGGCGCCTGGCTCCTCGCCATAGGTGGGGCCAGGGACGAGCAGACCCGGTGCGATCCCGGGACCGACGGTCATAGTCCGGTTATGAGAACGGTCGTGTTCGCGGTGGGCGGAGTCCGTCACCCGTGCGCGCGGCCTACTCCCTGAGTCGTGGTCCTTTGAACCCGGTCAGGGAGAAGACCATGACCCAACTGAACACCCTCGAATTCCCCACCGCCAACGGCGCCTATCGGGCCGGCCGCATCGCCTTCGTGCATGCGCTCTGGCACGCCGAGATCGTCCGCGAGGCCTACGACGGCTTCGTGGAGGAGATGGCGGCCCTCGGCATCCCAGCCTCGGCCATCGAGAAGTTCGAGACCCCCGGATCCTTCGAGATCCCGCTGCACGCGCAGACCCTGGCGCGCACGGGCCGCTACGCGGCCATCGTCGCCGCCGGCTTCGTGGTGGACGGCGGCATTTACCGCCACGACTTCGTCGCCCAGACGGTCGTCCAGGCGCTGATGCAGGTGCAGCTCGCCACCGAGACGCCGGTATTCTCGGTTGTCCTGACTCCGCACCACTTCCATGAGCACGAGGTGCACCAGGGCTTCTTCCACGCCCACTTCCGGGTGAAGGGCGCCGAGGCCGCGCGCGCGTGCCACGGCACGCTGCAGAGCCTGGCCCAGCTGGCGGGAGCGGCGTGATGGACGCCCCGCTCGGCGTGCCGACCGGGTTCGAGCGGCACGAGCGCCGCAGTCCCGTCACCGATCCCTGGGAGCCGATCTACCGGCGGCTCTCGGGGGACACCGTGGTGCTCGGCCTGCGGGCCGGCGCCGCCCACTGCAACAGCCGCGGCTTCGTCCACGGCGGCCTGATCTCCGCCCTGGCGGACAACGCCATGGGGCTGTCGTGCGTGCGCCGGCTGGGCGAGGTCTCCAGCCTGGTGACGGTGAACCTCACGGTCGACTTCCTGGGGTCGGCCCACACCGGCCAGTGGCTGGAGTTCGACACGGTGTTCGTGAAGCCGGGCGGCACGCTCTGCTTCACCCAGGCCTTCGTGACCGCCGACGGCCAGCCGTGCGCCCGGGCGAACGCGGTCTTCCGGGTCGTGAAGAAGGCGATGGCGGCATGACCTGCTACCTCGTCGGACGGATCGCGATCCACGACCGCGAGCGCTACGGCCGCTACGCCGCGGCGTTCATGCCGGTGCTGAGGCAGTACGGCGGCCGGCTGCTGGTGTCGGAGGAGACCCCTGAAGCGCTCGAGGGGGACTGGGACGGGCGCAAGCTGGTCCTGCTGGCCTTCGACAGCCGGGACGCCGCCCTCGCCTGGGCGAACTCGCCGGAATACCAGGAGATCGCGAAAGACCGCTTCGCGGCCTCGGACGCGATCGTCCTGCTGGCGGAGGGACTGGGCTAATCAGAGCTGCGCCTCCCCCGCCGCGGGGAGGCGCAGAACCCGCTCCACGCCCACTGCGTCCAGGAATTCGTGGTCGTGGCTGACCACCAGCAGGGCGCCGTCGTAGCCGCGCAGGGCCGCCTCCACCGCCCCGATCGAGTCCAGGTCGAGGTGGTTGGTCGGCTCGTCCAGGATCAGGAGCTGGGGCGGCGCATCGCCGGCGAGCACGCAGGCCAGGGCCGCCCGCAGGCGCTCCCCGCCGCTGAGGCTGGCGACCGGCTTGTCGGCGGCGGTGTTGCGGAACAGGAACCGGGCCAGGGCCGCGCGGGCGGCGTTCTCGCTCGCGGCCGGATTCAGCCGCCGGAACGCCGCGACCAGGCTGGGCTCATCCCCGAGCAGGGCCGTGCGCTGGTCGAGGAACGCCGCGCGGACGCCCCGCGCCACGACGCCGGCCGTCGGCTGCAGCTCACCGGCGGCGAGGCGGAGCAAGGTGGTCTTTCCGGCGCCGTTCGGGCCGGCGACGGCGACGCGCTCGGGGCCGGCGATCCGCAGGTCCACGCCCGACAGCACGGCCCGCCCGTCCGGCCAGGCGAAGCCCGCCGCCTCCAGCGTCAGCACCATCTTGCCCGCCGGCAGGCCGGACGGCGGCAGGTCGAAGCCCAGCCGGCGCACGCGCTCCACGCGCGCCTCGGCGGCGCCCACGGCCTCGGCGGCGTCGCTCGCCTTCCGGTCGGCCAGGCGCCGGACTCGCC
>JBKOYY010000185.1:0-27508 GCA_046725615.1 Pseudomonadota bacterium | reverse complement strand
CTTGAAAAGGTAGTGATACTCGCTCTCATACTTCGCGAGCTCTCGATCCATTTCGACGATCCTGGCGCGCCGTTGATCACCATCAAAATAGTTCTTGATCATGTAGTAGCCACCCCCACCAGCGCTCTTCCGCCAGTTCAGAAGCAGCTTGAGGAAATCGAAGTTGTGGGTGAGGACGAACACTTGGCGACAGTCGCCGACGGCGTTTTTGAGGAAGCTGAACGCCTGATAGAGCGAGTTCGCGTCCAAGCTTGAGATAGGGTCGTCGATAACAACGATGCCATCGGACTTTGGAAATTGTCCGTCGTTCAGGTGCACGACGAAATAGACGAACGCCAGCGCCGTCTTCTCGCCCTCGCTCAAATAGATCGCAGGCTTCTCACCGCGCATTATGCGGTAGCCGACCACCTGATCCTTCTCGTCCCCTTCCGCGACTTCATCGGGAACGAACGTTAGTTCGGCTCGCCCAAGGAACGTCTTCACACCTTCGTTGATCTGTTCGCACGCGGCATGCGCTGACGAGATTTCCGCGCGGGCGGTGGTGATCCGAAGTCGCTTCGCCGCGATCACCGCCTCGCGTTTTGCGAGATCTGCTTCGAGCTCAGCGATCTCGCGATTCCTCCTCGTTACATCCTCGAAGATAGTGCCGAGATAGTGCGCCTTGATCGCCTGCACTGAAGTACGTTGGGCGACCATGAAGTGCTTCGACTTCTCATTGTGTTTTAGAAGCACGGAATTCGCTGCCGTCAGGGCAGCGGCCAACGGTTCAACATCCACCGGCAAGTTGAACTCGACCGACTCTGTCGTCACAGCCTTCTTGCCCTGAAGGGCCTGACCAACGGCCGTCACTTGCGCGATCAGGCTGGAGCGTGCCGAGCCTACCGCTGCAACCGCCTCAGCGTACGGCTTCTGTAGCTCCTTATACAGACGTGCACCGTCCGGCACTTCGAGTGAAGTGAGGACGCGGTGAACCTCTCTCAGCTCGACAAGCTGAGCTTCGATTTCAGTCTTCAGCTGACGATCGGCATCGCTGAAGTGGCGCGCAAGCCTAGGGAGGAGTCCGCTACCGAGCGGGTTCCCACAAAACTCGCACGAGGACGAGGCGTGCTTCTTGTGCAGATCGAGACCGGTTTCAGCCCACTCGGAGATGTCATAGTTCGACGCCAGGCGGTCGATGATCTCGCTCTCAACCGTTGCTGCGCAGAGTCGACCGGCATTGATCACCATAGCCTTCAGGACCTCGAGTAGGTCGGCGTCTTTGCCTCCAATGGAAACTAGCGGCGGCTTCACCGCGTCTAGTTCGGGCAGCATGTCCTGCTTCAAGGCAAGGATATGCTGCTCGCGCTCATCGTCGGTAAGCAGCTTCGCTTCTTTGATAGCTTGAAAATCCTTACGCGCGTCGGGGCTGCGATAGGTTCGCGACGCCGCACCGCTCCCGACGATGGCCGCGCCTATGGTCTTGGCGATGTCAGTGAACGCCGTGTCGTTGCCGCGCTCTTTGCGCTGTTTCTTCTGCTTGAAGCCTTCGAGTTCTCGGACAAGACCGATCTTGCTCTGGTCATTTGGGTCGCCGTTGAGGAGGCGCTCGTCCGCCTCAATTTGAGCGGCCAGTTCCTTATTCTCTTCACCGAGCAACACAGAGATTGAGCGGGCCGAGCTCTCTAAGACGCGGACATTATTCTGTACGTAGTCCTGATTGAATACGCGGATCGGAAATGGAAAGGCGGCACCGCTGCTGAAGGTCGTGCCTGCGTCATCCTCCACTTCAAATTCAAGCTCAGCGTCGGTTTGCGCGGCGAGCTGGTCGAAAAGGCGGGTGAAGGTCGTCTTCCCGCTCCCGTTCCAACCGTAGATCAGATTGAACTTCTTGAATGGAACAACCGAATTCACCCACGAAAAATCGGCGAATACTAAACCAAGCCGCTTGACTCGATTTATTCTCGTAAGCATCGTGCCCGCCCGTCCCCTTTGGACTTGTCGAGATTATGGACCGCCGACCGAGAAGCGCAACATTTGGGGCGCTGATGAGCAGCGGACTGATCCCTGACGACGATCGCTACTTATCGAAGTTGCCCACAGGCCGGGGAGCGGAACCCCATAAACGTCCGCTCGGAGTTACAAGCCGCAAGCTCACTCTTATTCGCCCGCCGACCTAGATTCTGGGTCGCGACCAGGGCGCCGCCGTCGCCGTTGTTCCCTCAAGAGGGGGTGGGGGCGTAAGGTGCCGAGCTGCCGGCGATCCCATGAGGCTGCCCCCGGATCGCCCCCCGCCCCCCTACCCCGCCGGGTGCAGGCCCGGGGCTTCCTGGCCCGTGCGGGCGACATATTCCGTGTAGCCGCCGCCGTACTGGTGGACGCCGTCGGGGGTCAGCTCCAGCACGCGGTTCGACAGGGCCGCCAGGAAATGGCGGTCGTGGCTGACGAACAGCATGGTGCCTTCGAAGTTCGCCAGGGCCGCGACCAGCATCTCCTTGGTCGCCATGTCGAGGTGGTTGGTCGGCTCGTCCAGGACCAGCAGGTTCGGCGGGTCGAACAGCATCTTGGCCATCACCAGGCGCGCCTTCTCGCCGCCCGACAGGACGCGGCAGGGCTTCTCCACATCGTCGCCCGAGAAGCCGAAGCAGCCCGCCAGGGTGCGCAGCACGCCCTGGCCGGCCTGCGGGAACGCGCTGTCCAGGGACTCGAAGATCGTCTCCTCGCCGTCCAGCAGGTCCATGGCGTGCTGGGCGAAATAGCCCATCTTCACGCTGGCCCCGATGCTGACCACGCCCTGGTCGGGGGCGATGGCGCCGGCCACCAGCTTCAGCAGCGTCGACTTGCCCGCCCCGTTGGCGCCCAGCACGCACCAGCGTTCCTTGCGGCGCACGAGGAAGTCGAGGCCCTCGTAGATCGGCTGGGCGCCGTAGCCCTTGTGGACGCCGCGCAGGCTGATCACGTCGTCGCCCGACCGCGGCGGGCTGCGGAACTCGAAGCTCACCGACTGGCGGCGGCGGGGTGGCTCGACGCGCTCGATCTTGTCCAGCTTCTTGACCCGGCTCTGGACCTGGGCGGCGTGGCTGGCGCGCGCCTTGAACCGCTCGATGAACTTGATTTCCTTGGCCAGCATCGCCTGCTGGCGCTCGTACTGCGCCTGCCGCTGCTGTTCGCTGAGCGCGCGCTGCTGGTCGTAGAAGTCGAGGTCGCCCGAATAGGTGATGAGCTGGCCGCCGTCGATCTCCACCACCTTGCCGATGATGCGGTTCATGAAGGCGCGGTCGTGCGAGGTCATCAGCAGCGCGCCGTCGTACGACTTGAGGAAGGACTCCAGCCAGATCAGGCTTTCGAGGTCGAGGTGGTTGCTGGGCTCGTCCAGCAGCATGGCGTCGGGCCGCATCAGCAGGATGCGGGCCAGCGCCACGCGCATCTTCCAGCCCCCGGACAGCAGGCCGACGTCGCCGTCCATCCGCTCCTGGCTGAAGCTCAGGCCGGCCAGCACCTCGCGCGCCCGCGCCTCCAGGGCATAGCCGTCCAGCTCCTCGAAGCGATGCTGCACGTCGCCGTAGCGCTCCATGATGGCGTCCAGCTCGTCGGCCCGGTCCGGGTCGACCATCGCCGCCTCGAGGGCGTGCATCTCGGCCGCCAGCGCGCTCACGGGCCCGACCCCGTCCATCACCGCGGCGACCGCGCTCTGGCCCGACATCTCGCCGACGTCCTGGCTGAAGTAGCCGATGGTCGTGCCGGGATCGATCGCCACCAGTCCGTCGTCTGGCTGCTCCTGCCCGGTGATCATGCGGAACAGCGTCGTCTTGCCGGCGCCGTTCGGGCCGACCAGCCCCACCTTCTCGCCCTTCTGGACGCCCATCGAGGCTTCGATGAACAGGATCTGGTGGCCGTTCTGCTTGGAGATGTTGTCGAGGCGGATCATCGGGCGCCCTGCTAGCGGCTGGGCGGCCGGAAAGCCAGCCTCGGCCCGCGCGCCTCCCTGTCGCGGCGCGGCCGTCCCGCCGTCGCCGGCTCTTGATTCCGCCCGCGGACCGCGGTCTCTACGACGAGGCCTGCAAGGCCTCGTTCGCCACGGAGCCGGCCCCATGACCAAGCCCATGAAGATCGACTTCGTCTCCGACGTGTCGTGCCCCTGGTGCGTCATCGGCCTGGGCGGCCTGGAGGAGGCCCTGGCGCGCGTCGGCGACCTGGTCGACGCGACGATCACCCTGCAGCCGTTCGAGCTCAATCCCGACATGCCGCCCGAGGGGCAGAACATCGGCGAGCACGTGTTCCAGAAGTACGGCGCGACGCCCGAGCAGTCGGCGGCGAACCGCGAGCAGATCCGCGCCCGGGCCGCCGCGGTGGGCTTCACCATCGCCATGACGCCCGAGAGCCGGATCTACAACACCTTCGACGCCCATCGCCTGCTGCACTGGGCGGGCCTCAAGGGGCGCCAGCTGCCGCTGAAGCACGCCCTGTTCGAGGCCTACTTCACGCGGGGCGAGAACCCCGGCGACCACGAGGTGCTGGTCGCCGCCGCCGAACGCGCCGGGCTCGACCCCGTGGCGGCCCGCGAGGTGCTGGCCTCGGGCCGCTTCGCCGACCACGTCCGGTCGCTGGAGCGCCAGTGGTACGAGGCGGGCATCAGCTCGGTCCCGGCCGTGATCATCAACGAGAAATACCTGATCTCCGGCGGCCAGCCCGCCGACGCGTTCGAACGCGCCCTTCGCAGCATCGCGGCGGAGTCGTAGCGCCGCCGCGTCGGGGCGTCGCGTCGGGGCGCCGGCCTCAGCCGCCTCCGCCGCACACCGGGCATTCCGGGTCGCCGGCCACCCGCACCGTCCGGGTCTCGGCGGCGAGGGCGTCATAGACGAGGAGGCGGCCGGTCAGGGGCTCGCCCGTGCCGGTGATCAGCTTGATCGCCTCCAGCGCCATCATCGAGCCGACGACGCCCGCGAGGGCGCCGACGACGCCGACGGCGACGCAGGTCTCGGCGTCGGGCGGGACCTCGGGCACCAGGCAGCGGTAGCAGGGCTGGCGGCCGAAGACGCCGACCTGGCCGGTCCACCGGCCGATGGCGCCCGAGACCAGCGGCTTGCCGTGGCGCACGCAGGCGGCGTTGACGCAGAAGCGGACGCCGAATTCGTCGGTGCCGTCGAGCACGAGGTCGACGCCCTCCACCAGCCGGTCGGCGGTGTCGTCGGCGAAGGCGCCCTGGAAGCCGGCCACGAACACGTGCGGGTTCAGCGCCGAGAGGCGGTCGGCGGCGGCCTCCACCTTCGGCCGGCCGATGTCGTCGTCGGCGTAGATCACCTGGCGCTGGAGGTTCGAGCGGTCGACGTCGTCGGGGTCCGCCAGGATGAGGGTGCCGACGCCCGCGGCGGCCAGGTAGAGCGCGGCCGGCGAGCCCAGGCCCCCGGCGCCGACGATCAGCACGCTGGCGGCCTTCAGCTTCTGCTGGCCCGGGCCGCCGACCTCGCGCAGCACCAGGTGGCGGGCGTACCGCTCGATCTCTTCGTCGGTGAAAGTCATGGTCTCGTCGTGGCGTACTTGACCCGAGGGAGCGTGCTGCTCACATCGCGCCGATGTCGAATACCTCAACCTTTCCCGATTGGCACGGAACCACGATCCTGGCGGTCCGCAAGGACGGCCGCACGGTGATCGCCGGCGACGGCCAGGTCTCCATGGGCCAGACCATCGTCAAGGGCGGCGCCAAGAAGGTGCGCCGGCTGGCGGGCGGCCGGGTGATCGCCGGCTTCGCGGGCTCTACCGCCGACGCCTTCACCCTGCTCGAGCGCCTTGAGGCCAAGCTGGAGCAGTACCCCGAACAGCTGGTCCGCGCCTGCGTCGACCTGGCCAAGGACTGGCGTACCGATCGGTACCTCCGGCGGCTCGAAGCGATGCTGATTGTAGCTGATAAGAACTGTATTTTCACGGTCACCGGCGCCGGCGACGTGCTGGAGCCCGAGCAGGGCGTGGCGGCCATCGGCTCCGGCGGCAACTACGCCCTGGCGGCGGCGCGGGCGCTGATCGACGTCGACGGGCTGGACGCCGAGGCCCTGGCCCGCAAGGCCATGGCGATCGCCGCCGAGATCTGCGTCTACACCAACGGGAACCTGACCGTTGAAACGCTGTAGCCTGGGGTTGGCCGCGCTGCTGCTGGCGTCGGCGGCGGCCTCCGGGCCTGCCACGGCCGCCGAGATCGACCCGGCCCCGGTGGTGGCGGCCGAGCGGGCCTTCGCCGCCGACGGGCTGGCGCTGGGCATCCAGCCGAGCTTCCTGAAACACTCGGCGCCGGACGGGATCGTCTTCGCGCCCGAGCCGGTGCTGGCGCACGCGCTCTACGGACAGCCGCGGCCGAAGGGGCCGGCGCTGGTCTGGTGGCCGTTGTGGGCGGGGATCGCCCGCTCGGGCGACCTCGGCTTCACCACCGGCCCCTACACCTTCGACGACGAGGCGCGGGGCTACTACTTCACCGTCTGGGCAAAGCAGCCCGACGGGACGTGGAAATGGGTGTTCGACGGCGGACCGCCCAGCGACACCACCGGCGCGGCGCCGAAGGACTCGCCGGTGGCCTATGCGCGGCTGTCGTCGCGGCAGGCTGGCTCGCCCGCAAAGGCGATGGCCGAAGTGAGCGCCGCCGAGGCCGCCCTGCACGCGGCGGCGAAGTCTGACGTGAAGGCGGCGTTCCTGGGTGCGCTGGCCGAGGACGGTCGCATCGTGGGCTCCAGGGCGAAGCCGCCGGCCAGCCGCGAAGAGCTGGAGGCCGAACTGGGCCGCCGGGCCACCTCGATCACCTACGCCCCGCTGGGCGGCTCGGCGTCGAGCGCCGGCGACCTCGCCTGGACCTACGGCGTGGCGCGCTGGGCCGGGCCCGAGGGCGAGCGGCGCGGCCACTATGTGCGGATCTGGCGGAACGACGCGGCCGGCTGGCGGCTGCTGTTCGACGAGCTGCTGCCCGGGCCGCCGCTGAAGACCCCGCCCGCCGCGGCGCCGACCGCGCAGCCAGGGGTGTCAGGCGCAGGCTGATCCCCTATCTAGCGGGCATGACCGAGTTTTCCCCCCGCGAGATCGTCTCCGAACTCGACCGCTACATCGTCGGCCATGCGGAGGCGAAGCGCGCCGTGGCCGTGGCGTTGCGCAACCGCTGGCGGCGTCGGCGCGTGCCGGACGACCTGCGCGACGAGGTGACGCCGAAGAACATCCTGATGATCGGCCCCACCGGCGTCGGGAAGACCGAGATCGCCCGCCGGCTGGCGAAACTGGCTCAGGCGCCGTTCCTGAAGGTGGAGGCCACCAAGTTCACCGAGGTCGGCTACGTCGGACGCGACGTGGACCAGATCGTCCGCGACCTGGTGGAGAGCGCGATCCAGATGGTGCGCGAGAAGCGCCGGGCCGGGGTGCGCGCCCGGGCCGAGGCGGCAGCCGAGGAGCGCATACTCGACGCCCTGACCGGGCCCGGCTCGACCGCCGCCCGCGAGAGCTTCCGCAGGAAGCTGCGGGCCGGCGAACTGGACGACAAGGAGGTGGAGCTGCAGCTCGCCGACACGTCCTCGCCCCTGGGGATGATGGACGTCCCGGGCCAGCCGGGCGCGTCGATGGGGATGCTCAACATCGGCGAGATGTTCGGCAAGGCGTTCGGCGGCCGGACGAAGACTCACAAGACCACGGTGTCGGGCGCCTGGGCGCCGCTGATCGCCGAGGAGAGCGACAAGCTGGTGGACCAGGAGGCCCTGACAACCGAGGCGCTGGAGCTGGCCGAGAACCAGGGCATCGTCTTCCTGGACGAAATCGACAAGGTGGCCAGCCGGTCCGAGCGCCAGGGCGCCGACGTCAGCCGCGAGGGGGTGCAGCGCGACCTGCTGCCGTTGATCGAGGGCACGACGGTCTCGACGAAGCACGGGCCGGTGAAGACCGACCATATCCTCTTCATCGCCTCGGGCGCCTTCCACGTGGCCAAGCCGTCCGACCTGCTGCCCGAGCTGCAGGGGCGGCTGCCGATCCGGGTGGAGCTGCACGCCCTGAGCCGCGACGACATGCGCCGCATCCTCACCGAGCCCGAGGCGAACCTGATCCGCCAGCACCAGGCGCTGCTGGCCACCGAGGGCGTGACGCTGAGCTTCACCGACGAGGCGGTCGACGCCCTGGCCGACGCGGCGGTGGCGGTGAACGGCGCGGTGGAGAACATCGGCGCCCGGCGGCTGCAGACCGTCCTGGAGAAGGTGATGGAGGAGATCAGCTTCACGGCCGCCGACCGGACGGGGGAGACCATCGTCATCGACGCGGCCTACGTTTCCGAGCGGATCGGCGCGCTGTCGAAGAACGCCGACCTGTCGAAGTTCATCCTCTGATGTGCGGGCGCTGCGGGCTGTCGCGGCGGTGGGTGCTGGCCGGCTTTGGCGCGGCGGCCCTGGCTAGCTGCAGCGAGAACGCCGCCACGGGCCGCAAGCAGTTCGTGGTGGTGGATGACGGCCAGCTCGCCGGCATGGCGGACCAGGCCTGGAACGAGGTGCTGGCCAAGGTGAAGCCGGTGGCCGACCCCGCGGCGCACGCGCGGCTGGCGCGGATCGGGGCGCCGCTGGTGAAGGCCTCGGGCCGCACCGACCTCGACTGGTCGTTCACGGTGCTGGACAGCCCCGAGCTGAACGCCTTCGTCCTGCCGAACGGCCGCGTGGGCTTCTTCCGGGGCCTGCTGGAGCTGGCGCAGAGCGACGACGAGGTGGCCTCGGTGCTGGGTCACGAGGTCGGCCACGTGCTGGCGCGCCACGCGGCCGAGCGGATGAGCCAGGAAATCGCCGCCCAGGCCGGCGTCGCCCTCGCCCAGATGCTGATCTCGGAGCAGGCGGGCGAATACACCGACGAGATCGGCGCCGCCCTCGGCATGGGCGCGGTCTATGGCGTCATCCTGCCCTACTCGCGCAAGCACGAGCTGGAGGCCGACCGCGTGGGCGTTGACCTGATGCGCAAGGCCGGGCTGGACCCCAACGCGGCCGTGCGGTTCTGGGAGCGGATGGTCGCCCGCGGCGCCGAGGCGCAGAAGCCGCCGGAGGTGATCTCCACCCACCCGGCGGACGAGCGGCGGCTGGCCGAACTGAAGGCGGCGGTGGCGGGGACGCCCGCCGCCTAGCGCTTCCGAAGCAGCTTGGGATCGAGCGCCTCGCCGCGCACCGGCTTGCCGTTGAGGTCGCGGCTTTCGATCGTGCGGGCCTTGAGGAGGGAGTTGTAGATCGCCTCCTCGGTGGCGTCGGCCACGGCGACGAACAGGGGCGAGGTCTCGTCGTTGGCCACCTCTTCGACCTTGGCCACCCCCTGGCGCCGCTCGGGCGTGCGGCGGACGGCGTCGGCGGTGGAGAAGGCGATGGCGTAGTCGCCCGAGCCGTTGGTGAAGGCGGAGCCCGTCCGCGCCAGTCCGGCGAAACTGCGCCGCGCGAGCCGCGTCAGGGCGCGGTCGCCTAGCGGCGCGTCGGTGGCGATGACGATCACGATCGAGCCGTCGGCGACAGACGGAGCTGACGCACCGGCGGGGGCGTATTCCCGCAGGTAGAAGCGCCCCGTGCGGCGGCCGACGGGGTCGCCGTCGACGACCAGCGAGCCGCCATAATTGCTCTGCACCAGGACACCGACCGTGTAGCCGCCCAGCGTGGCCGGCAGTACGCGGGAGCTGGTGCCGATGCCGCCCTTCAGGTCGAAGGCCATGGTCCCGGTCCCCGCGCCGACCGCGCCCTCCTCGACCGGACCCGCCTTGGCCTCGCGCAGCGCCGTCAGCACGTCGGCCTCGGTGATGACGCGCTTGCGGATGTTGTTGAGGTAGCCGTCGTTGGTCTCGCCGACCACGGCGTTGACCGACCGAACCGTCTCGTTGCCCGGCTGGGCCAGGGTCCAGGTCACAAGGGCGTCCGCCGCCCGCCAGACCGACAGGGTGTTGGTGAGCACGATGGGAGTCTCGATCTCGCCCAGCTCGACGATCTGGCTGATCCCGGTGAGCTTGCCAAAACCGTTGGCCACGGCGAGGCCGGCAGGGACCTTGTCCCGAAAAACGTTACCGCCGTGCGGGCGGATGGCCGTGACGCCGGTGCGGACATCCTCGCCCTCGATGCGGGTGACCTGCCCCACCAGCACGCCGCGCACGTCGGTGATGGCGTTGTTCGGGCCCGTGGCGAGCACGCCCGGTGCGATGCCGAGGTCGCGGGCCCGCGGCCGCTCGGCGGCGTTCGCCGCGCCGGCCACGACAGCGGCGGCCAGGGCCGCCAGCATCAACGCACGCATCGAAGATCCTTTCAGTCGCGGTGCCGGCGCGCCCGCCAGATGGCGTCTTCCAGCGCGCGGCCGAATTCACGGCGCTCGCCGGGGCTGAGGCTGGCGGCCACCGGCGTCTCGCGGCCCGAAAGGGCGAGGCCCAGCGCCATGACCCGGTCCTCCTCGTCGTGCTCGCGGGTGATGCGGGTGAAGGCGGTCGGGCTCTCCCAGACCAGCCGCACCGCGCCGCCGGCCTCGTGCGTCACCTTCACGTGGCTGGCGCTGACCTGCACCCGCTCGACCATCTGGCCCGACCGATAGTTGACCATGAAGGCCACGACGACCGCCAGCACGTCGGCGCCCATGAAGATGGGGACCAGGAACGCCCCCTGCGCCAGGAAGACCAGGGCGGCGGCGACGTTCGTGACCGTCACCACAGAGATCAGGATCGTGAATCCGCGCCGCGAGAGCGAGCGGTTCGGGCGGATCTCGGCGTCCATGTAGAGGGCCGCGGGCATGGCGCGGACACTACGCCGGACAGGCTCCAAGTCCACAGGCGAGGAAGTGGCGCTGACGTGGAAGGCTCCCCCAGCCCCAGATTCCGGCTTCAGCAAGGAGACCTGCCATGAAGATCGCCATGGTCGCGTACGACGGGTTCACAGACGTGGACCTGTTCCTGCCCTGGGACCTGTTCTACCGAGTGAAGGACCCGACCTACGCCGCCTTCGCGGGCGAATGGGACGTGCGCATCTGCGCCGACACGCCGCGGATCACTTCGTACTCGGGTCTCGCCATCGACCGGCACGAGCCGCTGGAATGGGCGCAGGGCGCGGACGCGGTCTTCGTGGTCTCGGGCGCCGGCAGCCGGGCCAAGATCAAGGACCCGGCCTTCCTGGCGGCGCTGAAGCTGGACCCCGCCCGGCAGATGGTGGCCGCCATCGACTCGGGCGCCCTGGTGCTGGCGGCGCTCGGCCTGCTTGAAGGGCTTACCGCAACCACCTATCCCAGCATCTTCGCCGAACTGGAGGCGATGGGCGTGCGCACCGAGCGGCGGCCCCTGGTGATCCACGGCAATGTCGCCACCGGCGGCGGCTGCCTGGCCTGCCAGGACCTCGCGGCCTGGATCGTGCGACGGCTCGTCGGGCCCGAGGCGGCGGCGCAGATCGTGGACTCCGTGGCGAAGGTGGAATGATGAGCGAGCGGTGGGCCGAGGGCCGGATCGCCCTGGTGACGGGGGCCACGTCAGGGTTCGGCGAGGCCATGACCCGGCGGCTGGTCGCCGGCGGGGCCAGGGTGATCGCCACGGGACGCCGCGCCGACCGGCTGGCGGCGCTGGCGGCGGAGCTGGGCGACCAGGTGCTGACCCGGGAGCTGGATGTCCGCTCGGCGGACTCGATCGATGCGCTGCTGCCCAGCCTGCCGGCCGACTTCGAGGCGATCGACGTGCTCTACAACAATGCCGGCCTGGCCCTGGGCCTGGGCAAGGCGCACGAGGCCAACCTCGACGACTGGACGACGATGATCGACACGAACGTCACGGGCCTGGTCCGCATGACCCGGGCGGTGCTGCCGGGCATGGTGGCGCGCAACCGCGGCGACGTGATCAACATCTCGTCTGTGGCGGCGACCTACCCCTATCCGGGCGGCAACGTGTACGGGGCGACCAAGGCCTTCGTCCGCCAGTTCTCGCTGAACCTGCGCGCCGACCTGCTGGGGACGAAGATCCGGGTGACGTCCATCGAGCCGGGCATGGCCGAGACGGAGTTCTCGGTGGTGCGGTTCAAGGGTGACGAGGGCGCAGCGGGCAAGGTCTACCAGGGCGTCCACGCCATGAGCGCCGACGACGTGGCGCTGGTGTGCGAGCAGGTCCTTCGCTTGCCGGCCCACATCAACGTCAACACGCTCGAGCTGATGCCGGTGCAGCAGGCCTTCTCGCCCTTCGCCGTGGACCGCGGCTGACGTGGCCAAGCCCGCACCGAAGGCGAAGCGGCCCGCTCCGAAGAAGCTGAAGCCGGCCGAGCAGGCGCGCATCGCCGAGCTGTTCGAGCGGTTCGAGGCCCAGGAGTCCGACCCGCGCACCGAGCTGGACTATTCCAGCCCCTACACCCTGGTCGTGGCGGTGGCGCTGTCGGCCCAGGCGACGGACGTGTCGGTCAACAAGGCGACGGCCAAGCTGTTCGAAGTCGCCGACACCCCGCAGAAGATGCTGGCGCTCGGCGAGGAGGGGCTGAAGCCGTACATCTCGTCGATCGGCCTCTTCAACACCAAGGCCAAGAACGTCATCCGCACGGCCCAAATCCTGGTGGACGACTACGGCGGAGAGGTGCCGCTGGAGCGCGAGAAGCTTCAGGCCCTGCCGGGCGTCGGGCGGAAGACCGCCTCGGTGGTGCTGAACGAGCTCAGGATCGAGCCGGCCATCGCGGTCGACACCCACGTCTTCCGCGTCTCGCACCGTCTGGGGCTGGCGAAGGGCAAGACACCCGACGCTGTCGAAGCCGAGCTGATGGCCGTAGTGCCGGAGCCGTACCTGGTGCGCGCGCACCACTGGCTGATCCTGCACGGGCGCTATGTCTGCGTCGCCCGCCGGCCCAAGTGCGAGGACTGTCCCGTGGCGAATCTCTGCCCGTCACGACATCTGTTCGTCGGATCCTGAGCGGGATCAGACCCGCAGCGGCATCAGGATGTACTGGACGTCGGCGTCGGCCGGATCGAGCACCAGGGCCGGATCGTTCGGGCCGCCGAAGCGCAGCTCGGCCGTGCCGCCGGAGATCTGGTCGGTGATGTCCAGCAGGTAGCGGGCGTTGAACGACAGCTCGAAGGGCTCGCCGTCGTAGTCGATCTCGAGTTCTTCCACCGCCTGGCCGGCTTCCATGTTGCGGACGGTGAGGACGACGCGGCCCGATTCGATGGCCATGCGGACCGACCGGCTCTTCTCGGCCGAGATGGTGGCGACGCGGTCCACCGCCTGGGCGAACAGCTTGGCGTCGACCAAGACCGTGCGGTTGTTGTCCTTGGGGATCACGCGTCCGTAGTCGGGGAAGTTGCCGTCGATGACCTTGGAGGTCAGGGCCGCGCCGTTCAGCTCCATGCGGATCTTCTGGGGGCTGATCTGCAGGTCGACGGTCTCGCCGGCGTCCTCCAGCAGGCGGCGGGCTTCGCCGATGGTCTTGCGGGGCACGATGACGCCCGGCGCGCCGGCCGCGCCCTCGGGGGCCGGCATGTCAGCCAGGGCCAGTCGCGAGCCGTCGGTGGCGACCGCGCGCAGGCGGGCCTGGCCGTCGACCACGATGGTGTGGAGGTAGAGACCGTTAAGGTAGTAACGGGTCTCCTCCGCCGAGATGGCGAAGCGGGTCTTGTCGATCAGCCGGATCAGGTCGTTCACGTCGACGGCCATCGAGCCGGCGAAGCCCTCGGACGACATCACCGGGAAGTCGCCGGCCGGCAGCACCGGCAGGTTGAAGCGCGAGCGGCCGGCGGCCACGGTCAGGCGCGGGTCCTCGCCCGTGAAGCTCAGCGAGACGTCGGCGCCTTCCGGCAGCTTGCGGACGATCTCGTAGAGCGTGTGCGCCGGCGCCGTGATCTGGCCCGGCTGGTCTACCTGGGCCACGGCCTCGTCGACGATCTCCATGTCCAGGTCGGTGGCGGAGAAGGTCAGGCGGTCGCCGTCGGCCGACAGGAGCACGTTCGACAGGATCGGAATGGTGTTGCGGCGCTCGACGGCGCTCTGCACATGTCCAAGCGCGCGGAGCAAAGCGGCGCGTTCAATCGTCAGCTTCATATCGGTCCCGGCTCGCCAATCGCGCGCCGTCGGCGAATCACCCGAGCCGGCGCACGCCCCGAAGGGAGGGGACTTGCGACATTAGCGAATTCCTAAGGGTGTGGAAGCCCGCGGTGGCCTCACCCACAGGCAAAACGCCCCATGGATGACCATGGGGCGCCTTGCGGTTCGTTATGGACCCGACGCGCTAGGCGAGGGCGAGGGTGCGCCGACGGCGAAGCACGGTTCCGGCGGCGCCGAAGCCGATGATCATCATCGCCCAGGTGGCCGGTTCGGGGATCGCGCCCGGATCGCCCGGATCGACGACGCCGTTGCGGACCGTGAACCGGTACTGACCGAGGACGCCCGTGTTGGTGTTGCGGACCAGGGCGTTGGAGCCGCCGTCCAGCAGCGCGCCGTTCACCAGGGAGCCGGGCAGCTGGTAGTAGGTCCCGGCCATGCCGGTGCCGTTCGAGAAGCCGGCCGCCGCGGACACGCCGCCGAGGCCGCCTGAACCGCCGCTGGCGTCACCGGTCTCCCAGTTGATGGTGTCGTAGTTGAAGTAGATGTCGAAGTCGCCGATCCCGATGTCCGAACGGTCGGTGAGGATCAGCTGGAAGGTGTTGAGCTTGTCCGTGTGGTAGCCGTAGTAGCCCACGTCACGCCAGGAGACCCCGAAGGCGTCCCGACCGGCGTAGGTCCCTGTGCCGAACGCCGTCAGGCCGCTGCCGAAGCCGCGGGTGTCCACGTCGGCGAAGAATGGGGCGATGATCGGCTGGCCCACGTAGCCGGCGCCGAGGCCGTACGGCGTGTACGTGCCCATGTTGCCGCTGAACGTGATGTTGCCGTTGTTGTTGACGTAGAAGTTCGAATAGGTGGTCCCGAAGAAGTTCATGGCGAACCCGGGACTCACCGCCGGCCCGTAGGAGCCGTCGTCGTTGGCCGGGATCACGGTGGAGTCGAACCCGGCCGCCACGGGTCCGGCGAGCGCCGCCGGAGCCGTGAACGCGAGCGGGGCGGCGAGCGCCAGCGCCAGCAGAGCGCGCCCCTTCTGAAGTCTTCCCATTGCAGCCTCCTCAAATGCCTTCGGGCTGGAGGCTATGCCGGTGGCGCGGGCGCGGCTTGACCGGGGTCAAGGTTACTCGCCTGTTAAGAGTCTGCCCCACCCATATTGAGGAGGATCGGGCGGAAGCCTGTCAGGCCCGGGTGTCGATCGACCCGCCGGCGTCGCCGTCCTCGCCCGCGGCGTAGGGATTGGCCCCGCCGTCCGATCGCGGCTGGGCCGCGGCGGCCTTGGCCGCCACGACCACCGTGGCCGGCCGCACGAGGCGTCCCAGCAGCTCGTAGCCCGGCTGCATGAGCTGGAGCACCGCGCCCGGGGGCACGTCGCCCTCGGCCGGCTGTTCGGACATGGCCTGGTGCTGGTGCGGATCGAACTTGTCGCCCGGCTTGGGCGCGATCTTCTTCAGGCCGTTGCGCTCGAAGGCGCTCTGCAGCTCCTTCTCGGTCATCTGCACGCCGACCACGAAGTTCTTCACCACGCTGTCGGCATGGTCGGCCGGGGCGTGGGCGGTGGCCATGGCCAGGTAATCGGCGGCGGCGAGCAGGTCCTTGCCGAACTTCTGGATGGCGTAGGCGCGGGCGTCGTTCGCCTCGCGCTCGGCGCGACGGCGCGTGTTCTCCATGTCGGCGGCATAGCGGAGCACCTGCTCCTTCAGCGCCTGGATCTCCGCCAGCAGGGCGGGGACGTCGGCGTCGCTGCCGTCGGTCGGCGCGCCGTCAACGGGCGTGTTCTCTTCGGACATGTCTTCTCAGTGACCCTTTACGCGTTCATCACCTGACCAAGCACGCGGGCGGTATAATCCACCAACGGGATGATCCGGGCATAGTTCAGTCGGGCGGGGCCGATGACGCCGATCGCGCCGACCACCTTCTGCGAGCCCGACATATAGGGCGCCGCGATCACAGCGGAACCCGAAAGGGAAAAGAGCCGCGTCTCGGCGCCGATGAAGATGCGAACCCCCTGGCCGTCGCGGACCCCGTCGAGCAGCTGGATCAGCTGTTCCTTCTGCTCCAGATCCTCGAACAGCGAGCGGACGCGCTCCAGGTCCTCCAGGGCCTCACGGTCCTCGAGCAGGTTGGCGCGGCCGCGGACGATCAGCGCGCGATCCTCCGCCTCGCCGCCGCTCCAGGCGGCCAGGCCGTCCTCCACGAGGCGGGCGGCGGTGGTGTCGAGCTCTCGGCGCGCGCGGTCCAGCTCGACCCGAAGGTCGGCCTTGGCCTCGGCGAAGGTGCGGCCGCGCATCCGGGCGTTGAGGAAGTTGGACGCCTCCTGCAGCGCCGACGGCGTCACCCCTTCGGGCAGGCGGATCAGCCGGTTCTCCACCGCCCCGTCGTCGAGCACCACGATGGCCAGCGTCCGGTCGCCCGACAGGGGCACGAACTCCACGTGCGAGACCCCCGCGTCGCGCATCGGGCTGACCACGACGCCCGCGCCGCCGGCCAGGCCGGACAGGATGGCGGAGGCCTCGTTCAGGGCGTCCTCGTAGTTGCGGCCGTGCGCCAGCAGGCGCGCCTCGATCGCCCGGCGCTCGTCGTCTGCGACGTCGCCCACCTCCATCAGGCCGTCGACGAACAGGCGTAGGCCGGCGTGGGTGGGCAGGCGGCCGGCGCTGACGTGCGGCGCGCCCAGCAGGCCGAGCTGGGTCAGGTCCTGCATGGTGTTGCGGATCGAGGCCGGCGAGAGCGACAGGCCGCCCTTCGACAGGGTGCGCGAGCCGACGGGCTCGCCCGTCTCCAGATAGCTCTCCACGATGCGACGGAAGATCTCCCGCGCGCGGGCGTCCATATCGGCGAGCGATGGCCCGCGGGAGAGCAATGGCGTTGGCACGGCGTGCGGCTGGTGTCTCTCGGCGCCCATGGACTGGACCTTCGTCATCTAGGATAAGCGCGACCTTCGTCGGCGCAAGGCGCCGGACCGTCAGAGAGCACCGCAGATGCGCCCGTCCGAACGCGCCCCCGACCTCCTCCGCCCCGTCACGCTGGAAACCGGCGTCACCCGCTATGCGGAAGGCTCGTGCCTGGCGACGTTCGGCCACACCAAGGTGCTGGTGACCGCCAGCGTCGAAGAAGGCGTCCCCGGCTTCCTGCGCGGCAAGGGCCAGGGCTGGGTGACGGCGGAGTACGGGATGCTGCCCCGCGCCACTCACACCCGCGGCCGGCGCGAGGCCGCCCAGGGCAAGCAGTCGGGCCGCACGCAGGAGATCCAGCGCCTGATCGGCCGCTCCATGCGGGCGATCATCGACCTGAAGGCGCTGGGCGAGCGGCAGATCACCCTGGACTGCGACGTGCTGCAGGCCGACGGCGGGACGCGCACGGCCTCGATCACGGGCGCCTGGGTCGCCCTGCGGCTGGCGACGCAGTACCTGCGGGACGAGGGCGTGATCGCGACCGACCCGATCCTCGACCAGGTGGCGGCGATCAGCTGCGGGATCTTCGCCGGCACGCCGGTGCTGGACCTCGACTACGAGGAGGACTCGAACGCCGAGGCCGACGCCAACTTCGTGCTGACGGGCTCCGGGGACATCGTCGAGGTGCAGGCCACCGGCGAGAAGCGCGGCTTCAGCCAGGCCGAATTCGAGGCGCTGTTTTCGCTGGCCCGCAAGGGCATCGGCGAGCTGTGCGTGATGCAGCGGGCGGCGACCGGCGGCTGAGCCGCCGGCGAGAGCGCGTCAGGCGAAAGCGGATGCCGGTTTCGCCGCGTGACGCGCTCTTACGAAGAGACCGAGCCAGCTTGTCGGGTTCAGATGTTTCCATCTGAACCCGGCAGGCTCTCGGCCCGGGTTCCGTCTCTCTTAGAAAAAGACGCCGAAGCGCAGGGCTTGCGGCGGAACGCGTTCGAGCTCGCGAGCGAGCGGGGCGAACAGCGCGTCGAGGAACCGTTCGATCAGGGCGATCATGGCTTCACTCCATGTTGCGGTGCAACGTGCCGCGCAGATAGGCCCGCGCCTCGGCGTGTTCAAGGAATTCCATCGCCGATGAATTGATGTGCGCTGCAATGCCGCACGAGTGTTGTTGCGACGCAACATGGCGCGAGCGCGACCTTCGGCGCGACAACCGACAACCCAAGGTCAATGTTAGGCCAAGGTTCAGCTTGTGCGGATTTCGTGCGACACCCTGTCGTCGGAGGACCGACATGCCGGCGACCAGCAATCACACCAGCGTCCAGAAGCTGAACGACGCGAACGTCGGCAAGCTGCCTGGCCACATCGGGTTGGAGATCACCGAGGTCGCGGACGGCCGGGTGGTCGGCCGCTTCACCGTGCGGCCCGACCTGGTGGCGCATACCGGCTACCTGCTGGCCGGCGCGGTGCTGTCGGTGGCCGACATCCTCTGCGCCTATGGCGTCTCGACGGCGTGGCCCGAAGGGGCCAGCGGGTTCACGACAGCCGAGGTGAAGTGCAACTTCACCGGCACGCTGCGCGAGGGCGAGGCGGTGTGCACGGCCACCCTGCTGCATGGGGGCCGCACGACCCAGGTCTGGGACGCGCGGGTCGAGGATGCGGCGACGGGAAAGCTGATGGCCGCCTTCCGCTGCACCCAGGTCATCCTTTATCCGCGAGCCTAGTCCTCGTCGTCGAACGGCGCGTCGTCCGGGCCAGGCTCGTAGACCAGCAGGTCGCCGGGCTGGCAGTCGAGCTCGCGACAGAGCGCCGAGAGCGTCGAGAAGCGGACGGCGCGCGCCTTGCCCGTCTTCAGGATCGAGAGGTTGGCGATGGTGACGCCGACGCGGTCGGCGAGCTCGGTGAGCGACATGCGGCGTTCGAGGAGGACGCGGTCGAGGCTTACGCGGATGGGCATGGGGGTCTGTCCGGGCCTCAGATCGTCAGCTCGGCTTCGCGGCGCAGGCGGGCGCCTTCGCGGAACACCTCCGCGAGCACGAAGACCACGAGCACCGAGAACCAGGCGGTGAGGCTGAGCGAGGGCTGGATGCGGTCCACCCCGGAGAAAGCCCAGGCGCTGATGGCCCAGAAGGCGTAGCGGCCCAGTTCGAGGCCCGCGAGCATCAGGCCGATCAGGCGCAGGCGCGCCACGTTGTCGGGGTGGAAGGGGTCGCCGATGGTCAGGGTGGTGAAGATGCGGCGCAGGGATCCGACGATCACCAGGATGCCGCCGACGTAGAGGCCCATGCCCAACAGGCCGCCGGCCACCGCCGGGCCGTTTTCGAGCAGTTCGCGGATCGAGCTGTTGCGGGCCGTTTCGCCGGTGTCGGCGCTGGTCAGGTCGCCCAGGAGGTCGGGGTTGTAGCTGAGGAGGAGCGCCGCAAGCGTGAGAAGGGCGACGACGCCGAGGCCGATCCAGAGGGCCGCGAAGACCACATCGAGGATGATCTTCAGGAAACTCGATACCGAACCCGGACCCAAGGCGCGCATGTAAGCCTGCTCCCCGCTTCGTCTGGACCCGCCCGGCGGTCGGCGCTTCAGCCGAGGGCCGGGGCGGATCGGACGATCCCCATGACTTGCGATCGAAGTCTTAGAGGAAGGCGGCGCGGGCGGCGATGCTGAGGATCGGCATGGCGGCCAGGACGAGCACCAGGCTCATGGCGGTGCGGTCGATGAAGGTCATGGCTTGGGCGAACATCTTGTGGTCTCCGGTTTGTGCTGCGTTGCAGCATTCAGGTGGGTGAAGCGCCGTGCTTCGATGTGATTATCGATACGCCCACATCGATTTTCGATCACGTGAATATCGAGTAACGATATTAAACTTTCGCAATGCAACAGGTCGCGGCCGGCGGTAGGGTCCACCCGCCGAGGAGGATCGAGATGGCGCTGAAGCTTGAGGCCGGGACCCGACTGGTGGTCGCCACCCACAATCCGGGGAAGGCCCGCGAGCTGGCCGAGATCCTCGACGGGCGCTTCGAGCTGGTCGCCGCGGGCGAGCTGGGCCTGCCGGAGCCGGAGGAGACCGAGGCCACCTTCTCGGGCAACGCGCTGTTGAAGGCCCGGGCCGCGGCCGACGCCTCGGGCCTGATCGCCCTGGCCGACGATTCCGGCCTGTCGGTGACGGCGCTGGACGGCGCGCCCGGCATCTATTCCGCTCGCTGGGCCGGCCCCGGCAAGGACTTCGCCATGGCCATGCGCAAGGTCGAGGAGCGGTTGGAGGAGGCGGCGGCGGAAGACCGCTCGGCCTGGTTCACCTCGGCTCTGGCCGTGGCCTGGCCGAACGGCCCGGCGGTGGTGGTCGAGGGTCGGGTCGACGGAACCCTGACCTTCCCGCCGCGTGGGGACCGGGGCTTCGGCTACGACCCGATCTTCGTCCCCGAGGGCGAGATCCTGACCTTCGGCGAGATGGACCCGGCCACGAAGGACGCCATGAGCCACCGCGCCCGGGCGTTCGTGAAGCTCAAGGCCGCGCTGTTGTGAGCGCCGGCCCGCCGCTGGGCGTCTACGTCCACTGGCCCTACTGCGCGCGGATCTGCCCCTACTGCGACTTCAACGTCTTCCGCGCCAGGGGCCGCGAGGCCGAGGCGGCGGAACTGACCCGCGCCATCGTCGCCGACCTGGAGGCCCAGCGCGCGCTGACCGGACCGCGTGAGCTGGTGTCGGTGTTCTTCGGCGGCGGCACGCCCTCGCTGATGGCGCCTGAATGGGTCGCGGATATCGTCGCGGCCGCGCGGCGCCTCTGGAGCCCAGCCGCGGACCTGGAGGTCAGCCTCGAGGCGAACCCAACCGACGCCGAGGCGGGCCGCTTCGCCGCCCTGGCCTCGGCCGGGGTGAACCGCCTGTCCCTGGGCCTGCAGTCGCTGGACGACGCGGCGCTGGCGTTCCTGGGCCGCAACCACGACGCGGCCGAGGGCCGACGGGCGGCCGAGGCGGCGGCGCGAGCGTTTCGGCGGCTCTCGGTCGACCTGATCTACGCCCTGCCGGGCCAGACGCCCGACGCCTGGGCCGAGGAGCTGCGGGGCGCGGTCGCGTTGGGGGCCGAGCACCTCTCGCCCTACCAGCTCACCATTGAGGAAGGCACCGCCTTCGACCGGGCGGTCCGCCGGGGCCGGTTCGCACCGCCGTCCGATGAGCCTGCGGCAGACCTCTACGAGCGCACCCAGGCGGTCCTGGAGGCCGAGGGCTTCGAGGCCTACGAAGTCTCCAACCATGCCCGGGGCGAGGCGGCGCGGTCGCGACACAACCTCGTCTACTGGCGAGGGCTGGACTATGTCGGCGCCGGGCCGGGGGCGCACGGGCGGTTGACCCTGGGCGGCGTCCGCGTGGCGACCGAGGCGGCGGGTCGGCCTTCGGACTACATCCGCACGGTGCACGAGACCGGGACCGGCTTCGCGGTTCGGGAAACCCTGAGCCTCGCCGAGGCCGCCGAGGAGCGCCTGCTGAGCGGCCTGCGCATCGCCGAGGGCGTGAGGTTCGAGGAGGTGGCCGCCCTCGGCCTGACGCCGACGCATCCCGACGTGCGCCACTTCGTCGAACTGGGCCTGCTGGTAGACGATCCCGCCCGGCTGCGCGCGACCGCGGCAGGACGGCAGGTTCTGGACCGCCTGACCGCCGACCTGGCGACCGCCGGCGCCTGACGCCGCCCTTGCTATTCCGCCCCGGAGCGGCGAACCCTCCGCGCCATGGCCCGCGCCCTCCCACCGCCGACGCTCGACGACGCCCCCTTGGCGCCGGGGCTCTATGTCGTGGCGACGCCGATCGGCAACCTGCGCGACATCACGCTGCGGGCGCTGGACGTCCTGGCCCAGGCCGACCTCGTGCTGGCCGAAGACACCCGGGTCACGGTCAAGCTGCTTTCGGCCTACGGCCTGTCGGCGAAGCTGGAGCGGCACGACGAGCATGCCGCCGAGCGGGCCCGTCCCAAGGCGATGGCCGTCCTGGCCGACGGCGGGCGCGTGGCGCTGGTCAGCGACGCCGGAACGCCCCTGATCTCCGACCCCGGCTATCGGCTGGTGCGCGAGGTGGCGGCGGCGGGCCATCCGGTGTTTCCGGTCCCGGGCGCCTCGGCGCTGCTGGCCGGCCTATCGGCGGCCGGGCTGCCGACCGACCGCTTCCTCTTCGTGGGCTTCCCGCCGCCCAAGAGCGCGGCGCGGCGGACCTTCCTGGCCGAGTTCGCCGGCGTGCGGGCGACCCTGGCGTTCTTTGAGGGTGGCTCGCGCCTGGCCGACTGCCTCACCGACATGGCCGCGGTGCTGGGCGGGGACCGCGAAGCGGTGGTCTGCCGCGAACTCACCAAGCTGTACGAGACCTTCTACCGAGGTCCCCTGGCCACCCTGGCCGCCGATCCGGCTCTGGATGCGCCAAGGGGCGAGATCGTGATCCTGGTGGCGCCCGGTCGCGAGACCGAGGCGAGCGCCGACGACGCCGACGCGGCGCTGCGCGAGGCGCTGTCCCGCCTGAAGCCGGCCGACGCCGCCGCCGAAGTCGCCAAGGCCCTTGGCCTGCCCCGGCGCGACCTCTACCGGCGAGCGCTGGAGCTGAAGGCGTGAGCGGACGTTCGGCCCGCGGCGCGGCGGCCCGGCTTTCCGGCCGGCGGGCCGAAGTGGTCGCGGCGATCTGGCTGATGGCGAAGGGCTATCGCATCCTGGGCTTCCGGCTGAAGACGCGGCAGGCGGAAATCGACCTGCTCGCGCAACGCGGCGACGTTCTGGCGGTTGTGGAGGTCAAGCGTCGCGCTTCCCTGGAGGTCGCCCTGGAGACCGTCACGTCCGACCAACGCGAGCGGCTGCGGCGCGCCGGCCTCGCCATCGCCGCCGGCCGTCCCGCGCTCAAGGGGTGTGGCGTTCGGCTCGACCTCCTGGCCCTCGCGCCCGGGCGCCTTCCTAGGCATATTCCCGACGCCTGGCAGGGCGCCTGACGGGAGCGACTTGGCCGAAATGGACCGGGAAGAGGCCGAAGCCATCCTCACCGACGCGGGCAGCGTCGGCGAAGGGGAGTTCCCGCTGCTCGAGGCGGCGATCGCCTGCGCCATCCATGAGGAGCCCGCCCGCGACCCCGCGCTGGTGCGCGAGCTGGCCGCGATCGGCGTCGACCGGCTGTCCGAACGCCTGAAGCGCGAGAGCCCGGAAGAGGCGCTCGCCGAGACCATGGCCGGCGACCTGGGGCTGTCAGGCGATCTCTTCACCCTGGACGACCCCGGCAACGCCGACATCATCTCCGTGGCGCAGCGCCGCTGCGGCCTCGCCGTGACCCTGGGGATCTTCTACCTGCACGTGGCGCGCCGTTGCGGCCTGACGGTTCAGGGCGTGGACTTCCCGGGGCACTTCCTCCTGCGGATCGAGACCGACGAGGGTCCGCTGGCGCTCGACCCTTTTTCGGAAGGGCGCGTGGTGCTGCCGTCCGAGCTGACCCGCCGGGCGCTGCACGCAGGGCTGACACCCAACGTCGCCGACCGGCTCGACCGCTTGATGGCGCCGGTGAGTGATCGGGCGGTGCTGATGCGGCTGCAGAACATCTGCTACGCGCGGGCCAGCGCCGCCGGCGACTTCGCCCGCGCGGAGCGCGCCGCCCTGCGCCGGGCGCTGCTGGACCCGCTGGATCACCGGCCGTGGCTCGATGTGGCGGCCGCCCGTGAAGGGCAGGGGGCGCTGGCCGGGGCGCTTGAAGCCCTGCAGCGGGCGACTACACTCGACGGTGGCGCGGCGCTGGCCGCTCGCGCCCATCGCGAGCGCGTGAGGCTGAGGCTGAACTAGCGCGGCCGTCCAGGACCGCCTATGTGCTCCAATCCTGATCGCCGAGGAACGCCCGCATGTCTCTGAAGGTCGCCGTCCAGATGGATCCCATCGAGGGCATCAACATCGAGGGCGACACCACCTTCCTGATGATGGAGACGGCGCAGGCGCGGGGGCACTCCATCTTCGTCTACCTGACCGACTCCCTCGCCATGGATGAGGGCCGGGTCTTCGCCCGCGGGCGCGACGTGCAGGTACAACGGGTCAAGGGCGACCACTTCAAGGCCGGGCCCGTCCGGCGGGTCGAGCTGTCGGACTTCGACGTGGTGCTGATGCGCCAGGACCCGCCGTTCGACATGCACTACATCGACGCCACCTTCTTCCTGGAGGCGATCCACCCCAAGACCCTGGTGGTGAACAACCCGGCCGAGGTGCGCAGCGCGCCCGAGAAGCTGTTCGTCACGAAGTTTCCGGGGCTGCAGCCGCCGACGATGATCACCTGGGACCGCGAGGCGATCCGCGACTTCCGCGCGCGCCATGGCGACATCGTGCTGAAGCCGTTGAACGGTCGCGGCGGCTCGGGCGTGACCCGCCACCTGGCCGACGATCCCAACCTGGATTCCCTGCTGGAGATCCATGCCGAACTCGGTCGCGAACCGGTGATCGTGCAGAAGTTCCTGCCGTCGGTGACCAAGGGCGACAAGCGCATCCTGCTGGTGGACGGTGAGCCCGTGGGCGCCATCAACCGCGTGCCGGCCAAGGGCCAGATCCGCTCGAACCTGGCGGTGGGCGGCGAGGCCCATCCCGTTGAGCTGTCGGCCCGCGACCGCGAGATCTGCGACATCATCGGGCCCGAGCTGAAGGCCCGCGGCCTGATCTTCGTCGGCATCGACGTGATCGGCGACTACCTGACCGAGATCAACGTGACTTCGCCGACCGGCGCGCCGGCGTTGAAGCGGTTCACCGGCGTGGACGCCACTGAAGTGATGTGGGCGCGGGTTGAAGCGCTGCGGTCCGCAGCTTAAGGTGTATTTCAAGAGACGTCCGGAAGTTACGGAATTGTCTCACTTTCCCCCTAAGTTCACTATTCGTTCTTGATCTGAGCCGTGAACCGTGCTCGGTTGTGGATAACTTTCGAGCTTCCACAAGGGGTTGAGGGATGGCGGCGCGGGTGGTGACACTGGCCTTCAGCGGCGTCGAGGCCGTGCGGGTGGAGGTCGAGGTCCAGTTCACCCAGGGCGAGTCCAAGTTCTTCGTCGTCGGGATGGGCGACAAGGCGGTGCAGGAGAGCCGCGAACGGGTGCGCGGGGCCTTCGCGGGTCTTGGCCTGGCGCTGCCGGCGCGGCGGATCATCGTCTCGCTGTCGCCCGCCGACCTGCCGAAGGAAGGCAGCCACTACGACCTGCCGATCGCTCTCGCCATAATGGGCGGCATGGGCATCCTGCCGGCCGACGCCCTGGTGGGCTGGGCGGCGGTGGGCGAGCTGGCCCTCGACGGACGGATCATCCCCGTGGCCGGGGCGCTGCCGGCGGCGGTGGCCGCGGGCGGCATGGGGCTGGGCCTGATCTGTCCCGAGGCGTGCGGGCCCGAGGCGGCCTGGGCGGGCGAGACGCGGGTGCTGGCGGCGCCGTCGCTGATCGCGCTGGTCAACCACTTCCGGGGAACCCAGCTGCTCAGCGCGCCCCAGGCGGGGCCGATGCTGGACGCCGAGCGGGTTCCCGACCTGCGCGACGTGAAGGGCCAGGAGAACGCCAAGCGGGCGCTGGAGATCGCCGCGGCCGGCGGCCACAACCTGGCCTTCGTAGGCCCGCCGGGCTCGGGCAAGTCGATGATGGCCGCGCGGCTGCCGGGCCTGCTGCCGCCACTGACGCCCACCGAGCTGCTGGAGACCTCGATGGTGCACTCGGTCGCCGGCCTGATCGCCCGCGGCCAGCTCAGCCGCGCCCGGCCGTTTCGCGCGCCGCACCATTCGGCCAGCATGGCGGCGCTGACGGGCGGCGGTGTGAAAACTCAACAGACGATGATCCGCGGAAACAGTCGGTGAGCCGCTAGCACGTATTAGGGGCATCAAACAGGCACGTGCGTCCGCAGCGGCCGGCGCTCATCTGCGGATGCACGATTCGAAGATGATCCTATGAAGCGTCGTGTATTCGCGGAAGCCGGCGTCAACCGGGCAGCGGAGGATCCACGCAACTCGGGGTTGAATTTGTGTCTTTGGCGGCCGCAGTTTCCATGAAGAGCCGGCGGCTGCCTAAGCGCTGAAGCTCGGCTTCGTAGCCAGCTGGTTACCTTCTTTGGGCATTATGCGGAGGTGTCTGAGCCTTTGCCCGCCCCGGTCGCGCTGGCCGACCACCCCCTCATCCTTCCGTGGCTGCCAAGCGACGAGCGGTATGTCGTCATTGGCCACGAGCGCATGAGGCGCAGTGCGGCCCGAACGGATGGCTACGAGATAGAATGCCAGTTCGCAGCTCTGACACCCGAGGGAAATTCTAGCCGCCAAGTGGCGGTCTGGGTGCCTTTGGAGCAGCTGCCTTTACTACGACCTGGCTCCCTGTTTGAGAGAAAGACGATCATTGGCCGGGCTAACGGACTTAACGAGCGTCAGGCTACCAGCCTGCGCGCCACGGCGATGTGCGAGTTCGATCACTCAGGACCAGGGCGGTATCTCGCTCAAGGACACCGCCCAATTGGGGCCCCTCGACTTTCCAGTACGTTGGTTGCGGCCACGGCGACGGTAGGCGAACACGGGGGTAGACGCGTTTACCTCCGCAGCGGCGAGCTCCTGAGGTTCTATTTTGGAGCGATCAGTTGGCTTGCCGATGCATTCATGTCGGCCACTCACAGTCCGCCGGGCACAGGCCTCGTGAACCTCGAGGAGACCGGCACGCGGGAGCCCGGCGTGATGCAAATCGCGCCGATCGCAGGCCTGACAGACCGATCATCGGCGCTTCATCTGGCGATGCTTCTCAGTTCGCCGGATCTCATGGAGATGTGGCGTAGCGCTGCAGAGGCTTACCTCGTGATGGCGACGCGAGATGACTCGTCATTTTCGGTCCCACCGCTCACACTCGCGCCCGGTCGGCATTCGCTTTCGCTCGCCGGCCACACGACCACGGTCCGCCTCGATCCTGCTGGGGTGAACGAGGAGCGCGCCTTCGTCGCGCTTTCGATCATGAGCGACTACCGCCCCGCGCCGTTTCGTCGCCTGATCATCAAACTGCCTCACGGGATGGGCGAGGGAGACCTGGATGACAGCGAAGGCCCTGAGCCTGCCACTCGATATCGGACAGTGATTGCGCCGGATGCAGCACTGGAGAGCCGCCGCCGGCCGGGGGTGTCGCTGGGGCAAGTCTCCCCGCATCCGGAGTCCGTGCGGCGGGCATTCCCGCAGCTTGGACGGGTAGAGGTCAAATACGAGGTCCAGCGTCAAATCCGCCGCGGCGGAGAACGCCAGACGGACTGGCGTCAACGCCCCGTCGAAAGCCTCTCGGCGCTGGTGCGAGGAAGCGACTTGAAGGTTGGCGGCGTCGTGCTTCGTCCCGGTCCTTCGTATCGTGCGGCGGCCCCAGAGCGAGGTCCTGGACCCACAGAGACACTCCTCGACCGCAGGTCCGCCGAGGCCGGGCAGTTCGAGCCGTTCGACCGTAACGCCCTCAGCTATCCGGTCTCGGTCTTTGTGAGCGCCTTCTCGCGGCTAAGCTTTCATCAGAGCGGTCGACTTGTTGGCCATGATCCTGTTCGTACCCAAGGAGGGAAGGTGATCGTGTCCCAAGCCGTGGTGTAGCTTCGGCGGTGTGATCACCGCGATCTCCGGCTGGGCCGGATCTGGTCAGGCGGCCACAGCGGGCAGGCTGACGAGGGCATCATCGCTGAGCGGT
>JBKOYY010000083.1:0-24204 GCA_046725615.1 Pseudomonadota bacterium | reverse complement strand
CTGCTGCACACGGCCAGCCGCTCGCACATCCTGCGGGCGACCATGTCGTCGATCGCCGCGCAGCACCCGCCGCCCGCCCTGCTGCGGGTGCACCGCTCGGCCCTGGTGCGGCCCGCCGCCGTGCGGGCGCTCAGGACGTCGGGCGCCGGCGGGCAGGTGCTGATCCTGGCGGACGGAGCTGCTGTGCCGGTCGGCCCCAGCTACCAGCGGCAGACCCGCGCCTGGCTCACCGGCGTCCAGACCGGCTGAGCCAGGACGCCCGGAGGCGCGAAGGGCCGGAAAAAAAGCCCCCGATCCGGCCAGATCGGGGGCTCCAGAGGAGGCGCGCGGCTCAAGGGCTTCCGCGGGCCTGTCGCCGGGCGGGCTGGCCAATCCAGACTCCCCCCCAGGAGCTGGATCGGCCGGGCCGAATGGGAGGACCCATCCGGCGTTCGCCCGGCACGAGTTCCGGTCGCCTTGCGGCGGCCTCAGGGACGCCACCCCCAGCGCCGCGCACCAGCGGGAACGGGACGGCGAGGACGGGGCCGGGAAGCGCGGGCCAACTGTCGGGTCCACCCACGATCCGGAAACGGTCGAAACTCGAGCGCACAAGACCAGCCGCCGCGCCGAATCGACAGGTCCCCGATCCGATCTTTCCCCGAGCAGACTCCGATCTTTGCGACGCGAACTGTTGTGGTAAGTCGGTAGGACGGGGGGCGGCACGACGAAAACGGCGTGTTCGCCATCAGGAACGGGACTGTGAGTTCGATTCAGCTGGCCCATGAGGCCGCTTTTGCTTTGGGCGCGCTCGATGTTCGCCCGCCCACCCTGGAGGTGGGCTCCCCGCGGGGGCGCGAAGTGTTGCAGCCCCGCGTGATGCAGGTGTTGGTGGCGCTGGCGCAGGCCGAGGGCGCCGTCGTCAGCCGCGACGACCTGATCGCCCGCTGCTGGTCGGGCCGCGTGGTCGGCGAGGACGCGATCACCCTGGTGATGATGAAGCTGCGCAAGCTGGCGACGCGTCATGGCGATCCATTTGCGGTGGAGACGGTGCCGCGCGTGGGCTATCGTCTCACAACCTCCGCGATGAACACAATTACGGACAAGCCAGCGTTGAAGTCGCCCGCGCCCGCCGCGCGGCCGCGACTCGTGGTGCTGGAGTTCACCCATCCGCCGGGCGACGACGACCAGGCCTGGTTCGCCGAGGCCCTGGCCGACGAGCTGACCGCGGGCCTCTCCAAGTCGCCGCTGCTGTCGGTGATGCCGCGGCAGTCGCTGCTGACCTCCGACGTGGTCGGGCACGGCCCGGGCGCGATCTGCGAGCGGCTGGGCGTGGACTATGTGCTGGACGGCAAGGTCCGCAGCCTGGGCGGCGTGGTGCGCGTCTCGGTCGACCTGATCCACGGCGCCGAGGAGACCAGCGCCTGGTCGGCCCGCTACGACCGGCCGATGTCGGACCTGTTCTCGATCCTGGGCGAGATCACCACCGCCATCATCGGCACCGTCGAGCCGGCGGTGCTGGAGCGCGAGGAATCGCGCGCGCTGCAGACCCCCGAGCACAGCCTGGAATTCTGGCGCCTGTTCGTGCGGGGACGTCGGCACTTCTGGCGCTCCACCCCCGACGACGTGCGGCAGGCCGAGGTCCTGCTGGAGCAGGCCCTGAAGCTCGAACCCGACGACGTGTCGGCGCTGGCGATCCTGGCCCACTGCAAGCTGTTCGACGTGTGGGTCGGGTCGGCCGAGAACCCCGGCGCGGCCATCACCGAGGCGCACCGGATCGCGCTGCGGGCGGTCTCGGCCGGCGCTTCGGACGCCTTCGCCCATTACACGCTGGGTGTGGTGCTCTCGATGATGGGGCGGCCCGCCGAGGCCAAGGCCGAGCAGCGCCGCGCGCTGGAGCTGAACCCCTACCTGTCGGCGGCGCTGGGCGAACTGGGCCGGCTGCTGGCGTTCGACGGCCAGTCGGCCGAGGCGATCGCCTATTCGGACCGGGCCATCGCGGCCAGTCCGAACGACCCGCACGCCTGGCTGTGGTTCCGCAGCAAGGCGCTCGCACGCTTCATCGCCGGCGATTACGAGGGCGCGGCGCGGGACGCCGCCGACGCCTGCGCGCGCGGGCCCAACCGCTTCCCGCTGCACTTCCTGCTGGCGGCCTGCCATGCGGCGGGCGACCGGATGGACGAGGCGCGGCGGGCGCTGGAGGACGGCGAGCGGCTGGCGCGATCGCGCGGCGGGGTCGGCTCGGCGCCGGCGCAGGGCAGCGCCTATAGCCTCGAGGCCTTCGCCACCGGGCACCCGTTCACCCGCAAGGCCAACCTGGACCTTATCGTTAAGGCTCTGCAAAAGTCTGGGTGGTACCCTTCCTAGGACGACAACCTAGGCGGGACCGGGGAAGAACGCCCCGGTATGGGAAAATGTCCAGCACGACGGCGCCGAAGAAAGTCACCATCCTTGGCGGCGGGATGGGCGGCCTGGTCACCGCGTACTACCTCTCGAACCAGCCCGGCTGGCAGGAGCAGTACGACATCACCCTCTATCAGCTCGGCTGGCGACTGGGCGGCAAGTGCGCCTCGTCGCGCGGCGAGAACGCGCGGATCGAGGAGCACGGCATCCACGGCTTCATGGGCAGCTACTTCAACGCCCTGCCGATGATGTCGGACCTGTACGCCGAGCTGGGCCGGCGGCCGGACCAGCCGATGGCGACCTTCGAGGAGGCGTTCCTCCCGTCGAACCTGACCATGCTGTGGGAATGGGACAACGGCGCGCTGAAGCCCTGGCCCGTGCGCACGCCGTCGAACGATATCCCGCCGACCGACGGGTCGTCCTACAAGGGCGTCGGCACGGCGATCGCGGCGATCCTCGAGGAGATCGCCAAGATGCTGACCACGGCGCAGGGCGTGCCCGGCATGGTCGGCGACGGCCTGAAGCTGTTCATCGACAACGCCCGCAAGAGCCTGGACATCCCGCTCTCGGAAGGCCCCGGCCATCCGCTGGTGGCCGAGGTGCAGGGCGCGCGCAAGCTGGTCGCCGGCGCCGTCAAGGCGTTCGCGGCGGCGGCCCCGGGCATGGCCAGCAAGGCCGACGACCTGCGGCGGGCGCTGCTGACGCTCGACTTCTACGCGACGCTGATCATGGGGACGCTGGTCGACAACGTGGCGACCCAGGGCTTCGACCGGCTCGACGAGGAGAACTGGAGCGACTGGCTCACGCGCCACGGCATCCACCCGGCCACCCTGGCCTCGCCGGTGGTCATGGTGACCGTGAACATCTGCTACCAGAGCCCCAATGGCGACACGAGCCTGGCGGCCCGGATGGGCGCGGGCTGCTACCTGGACTGGACCCTCCGCTCGTGCGCCTACATGGGCTCGCTGATCTGGAGCTTCGGCGCGGGCACGGGCGAGACCGTCGTCGCCCCGATGTACGAGGTGCTGAAGCGCCGCGGGGTGAAGTTCGAGTTCTTCCACAAGGTGGAGGCCCTGCGCCCGACCTACGGCGACCGGCGCCGGATCGGCTCGGTCGAGATGACCGTCCAGGCGACGCTGAAGGACCCGGAGCGCGGCTACCAGCCGCTGATCGACGTGAAGGGCCTGCCGTCCTGGCCGAAGACCCCGCTGTACGACCAGCTGCGCGAGGGCGAGTACCTGCGGGCCACCGGCATCGACCTGGAGTCGTACTGGAACGGCTGGCCCGACGCGAGCCATCCGCACCTGAAGACGCCCAAGGTGCTGCACGCCGGCGTCGACTACGACGAGCTGGTCTTCGCCATCTCGATGGGCGCCATCCCCTACCTCTGCAAGGACCTGGTCGCCGATGACCCGGCCTGGAGCGGCATGGTCCAGCACCTTCCCGCCCTGACCACCCAGGCGATGCAGGTCTGGCTGTCGCGCGACCTCTACGAGCTGGGCTGGGCCGAGCCGCTGAACCCGGCGAAGAACGAGCTGGCGCTGAGCGGCACCTACTTCTGCCCGCCGAACGGCAACGCCAACTTCCCCGACCTGCTGAAGTGGGAGGACTGGCCGGCCGACAACATGCCCAAGGCGCTCTGGTACTTCTGCGGCCTGATGCCGGACTACGAGCCGCCGCCGCCGTTCACCGACACGGACTATCCGCGCCGGCAGAGCGAGCGGGTGAAGGCCCAGTGCATCCAGTACCTGCAGACGGCCATCGGCACGATGCTGCCCAAGGCCACCGTGCGGGCCAACAACGGGCTGGGCGATCCCATGGGCCTCGACTTCGACCTGCTGGTCGACACCCGCGATGGCGGCGCCCAGGGCGTGAAGCGGTTCGACAGCCAGTTCTGGCGCGCCAACATCGACCCCACCGAGCGGTATGTGTCGTCGCCCCCCGGCAGCGTGGACTACCGGCTGGAGGCCTGGGGCTCGGGCTACGAGAACCTGACCCTGGCCGGGGACTGGATCTACACCGGCCTCAATGTCGGCAGCTTCGAGGGCGCCACGATGAGCGGCAAGCTGGCCTCGTACGCCATCAGCGCCTATCCGGCCCTGGACACGGTCATCGGCTACCCGACAGCGCCTCGGCCGCCGGGCGTCTCGGGCCGGGACCACGTGGCGCCGCCACACCTGGGCGAGGCGACGCGGCTGCGCCTGGTCGGCTGACGCCTGAGGGGGCAGCCAGGCGCGGACCCGCCCTGAAGTCCTGCGACAAACGGCCCCACGGAAGCGGGGCAGGTATCGCCAATCCACAGACCCGCGGTTAACGACCCGCGGCCAGAGTGCGCACCGCCAGGCGACGGGACCGACACGACTTGAGACCAGACACCACGCTCGAGCAGGATGCGCCGTCGGCCTATCGGACCAGCCTGGTCGGCGCGCTCCAGCCCTGGCCGGTCTCGGCGCTGTTCAACGTGCTGGTCGCCGGCGCGATGGCGACGATGACCGGGCTGCCCGCCGCGCTCGCCTTCGCCGTCGGCTCGTTCGCCCTGGACCAGGCGCTGCAGGCGCTGTTCCGACGCTGGGTCCCCACCGCCGCCACCGATCCGCCCGGGCCAGGCCTGAACCGCCTCGCGGCCTGCCTCTTCCTCCGCTCCTGCGTCTGGATGATCGCGCCGGTCGCCATGGTCCGGATGGACGGCGGGCCGGTGGCCTATACGGTCCTCGCCCTTTCCATGGCGACGCTGACGGCCAGCGCCAACGCGGTCGGCTGGATGTCGCGCCGGGTGTGCGTCGCCATGGCCGCGCCGGCCGTCGTGGCGGCGGTCGCCGCCGCCGCGCCGGGACTGACGCTCCGCTCGGGCCTCGGCCTGGCCGCCGCCCTGCTGTGGTTCTCCCTCGCCTGCGGGCTCATCATCCTGGCCACCCGGAAGCTGATCGACGGCGCGGCCGACGCCCACACCCGCACCAACGCCGCCCTTCGCGAACTGCGGACCGCCCTCGCCCGCTCGGAAGCCGCCGAGCACCGGGCCGAGGCGGCCAATCGGGCCAAGTCGCAGTTCCTGGCCAACATGAGCCACGAGATCCGCACGCCGATGAACGGGATCGTCGGCATGAACGAGCTGCTGCTGCGCACCGGCCTGGAAGGCGACCAGCGCCGGTACGCCGAGACGGTGCAGGTGTCGGCCCAGGCGCTGCTGGGCGTGATCAACGACATCCTCGACATCTCGAAGCTGGAAGCCGGCAAGCTGGAGATCGAGCAGATCGACTTCCGCCTCGGCCCCATCGCCCGGCAGGTGGTCGAGCTGATGGCCCCCAGCGCGGCGCAGAAGGACCTGGGCCTCGTCTGCCGGGTGGACGAGGGCGCGGAGGCGTCGCTGCGCGGCGACCCGACCCGGGTGCGGCAGATCCTGCTCAACCTCGTGGGCAACGCCGTGAAGTTCACCGAGCAGGGCGACGTCGAGCTGGTGGTCCGCTGCCGCCCCGACGAGCGGGGCGCGGCGTTGCGCGTCGAGGTGCGGGACACCGGCATCGGCGTGGCCGACGACCAGAAGCCCCGCCTGTTCCAGACCTTCCAGCAGGCGGACGGCTCCATCACCCGCAAGTACGGCGGGACGGGGCTCGGCCTGTCGATCTCGCGCCAGCTCGTGGAGCTGATGGGCGGGCGGATCGGCGTGGAGGATCGCCCCGGCGGAGGCTCGATCTTCTGGTTCGAACTCAGCCTCGCGGCGGGCGGCGAGATCGCCGCCGCCCTCGCCCCGCCCCCGACCGTCGCCGACGAACCCCAGGCGGCGCACGTGCTGCTCGCCGAGGACAACGACATCAACGCCCTGCTGGCGTCCGAAATCCTCAAGCCCCTGGGCTTCAGCGTCCACCGCGCCCGACACGGCGGCGAGGCCGTGGAGGCGGCGGCGGCGCGGCCGTTCGACGTGATCCTGATGGACATCAGCATGCCGGTGATGGACGGGCTGGAGGCGACGCGCCGCATCCGGCGGCTGCCGGGCGAACTCGGCCGCACGCCGATCGTCGCCATGACCGCGAACGCCATGGCCAGCGACGAGGCGGCCTGCCATGAGGCGGGGATGGACGCCTTCCTCGCCAAGCCGTTCAAGCTGGACGACTTCGTCGCCGTGCTGTCCCGCGTGCTGGCGCCCGAGCCGGCGGACGCCGAACCAGTTAGCGCCAGCCGCAGGCGACCGACCGCACACCAGTGAGCGCCTGCAGCCGGGCCTGCAGACGCCCGGCCCGGCCGCCGCAGAGGCCCTGCGCCTCGATCTCCAGCCGCGCAAGATCGCCGTCCGCCCGCAGGTCGAGCCGGGTGACCTCCGCGCCCTGGACCGGGAACGGGGCGAGCGCCCGCAGGAAACCGTCGCCGCCGGGATCCATCTCCACGACGAACAGCCAGCAGCGATCTTCGACGACGCCGCTCATGGCCGCCCCCGCAGGTGTTCGAGGCGCAGGGCGTGGACGCCGGCCTGTCCCGACAGTCGGTCGGCCAGGGCGTCGGCGGCCGCGGCGCTGAGGCCGCGCAGGGTCAGCGTGGCCTCGACGATCCGGCCGACGGGCTTCAGCCGCAGCGCCGCCAGCTCGCCGGCCGAGCGGTCGAGGGCGTCCTCCACAGCCGACAGCGCAGCGCGCGGGTGGGGCGCGGCGAAGACGTAGACCTGCAGTGCGTCAGCGCCCTCCATGACAGACCCTCCCGGACTGGGCGGCGGACCGGCGCTGCGGGGCGCAGGGGCGCATGGGGCGGACGGTGTCGATGCGGTGGATGAGGATCATGGGACTGGCCTTTCCTGGATGGGGCGGCCGCATATGAAAAAGCCCCGCGGCCAGGGGCCCGGGGCGTCGATCCGATCGGATCGTGGCGGCGTCCTAGGACGTGCGCCGTCGCCCCGCGTGGCGGGTGATAATCATCATCATGGTCATGGCAGGCGCGCGCGCGACCGCCGCGTCGGCCCGGCGGCCGGCGGCGTCAGCGGCGATGATGGACGGGGTCCGATCCATGGACTGTTCGCGTCTCCTGCGCCGCTTCCATAGCGCAGGACGGCGCCGCGCGCACCCCCTGGTTGACCGGGGTCAAGGCCGATGTCGGGATGGCGCGCCAAAGACCACGCGCGCCAATCGAGGGAGCCGAAGGCCATGAACGACGCCGCCCCGCCCCGGTCGCTGCTGCCGGGCCTGGTCCTGACGCTTGTGGGCGCCGCCCTGACGGCGGTGGTGCTGGCGGCGAACACCGGCGGCCCGCCGGCGCTGGAAGCGCTGGCCTGGCGGCTCGGGCTTGCGGCCGGCCCCCTGCTGCTGGGCGTCGGCCAGGTGGCGCTGCTGACCGGCCTGTGGCTGTTGTGGCGCGCGCGCAGAGGGCGGAAATAGCGGGCCCGGAAATAGCGAAAGGCCGCCCCATCGCTGGAGCGGCCTTTCCATAGTCGGACCGCTTAGCGGTACGCGACCTGCCTAATGGCTCAGGCGCGGACCCCGTTCACGGAGGTCCAGGTCACGGTCACCGCAGCGCGGCTTTCACTATGAGACACTGGGTCACCTCCTTTCAGCTGTTAAAGACAAATCGAATATGGGACGCGCCGCGGCGTCGTGCAAACACGGCCGCAGCTTCATTCCGCCGCAGCGTGCGCCGAGACCATGAAGGGCGACTGGGCGGCGCCTTCCGCCGCCCGCTCGCTCAGCGACAGGCGCCGGCGCAGCTCGGGGATTGGCCGGCTGACATCGTCCAGCACGGCCAGGGTGGCGCGGTAGCCCGCCTCGACGGCTTGGTCGTAGGCCTCCCAGTCGCGGATCTCGATGCCGGAGACGTCGGGCTGGATCAGGATGTCGGTGGCCTCCCGCGCCGCGGCGAGATCGCGGCCGGTGGAGACCGTGGCTGTCCGCATCAGCAGCGAGACGATCGGCGGGCCGAGCCGCCACTGGCCTGACCGGATCCAACGCCAGACCGACGAGGGCCGGGCCACGTCCTTGGCGGTGATGCTGCGCGCCGTGGTGACGTCCACGCCGACGATGGGGCCGCTGTGCGAGGCGCGCATGATGTCGGCCGGGAAGTTCTTCATCACCGCCCCGTCGACCAGCACGTTGGGCCCGTCGGTGGCCGGCGGCATCACGCCCGGGAGGGCGATGGACGCCCGCAGCGCCTGGCGCAGCAGGCCCCGGCGATGCAGCTGGTAGGCGCCAGTGGTGAGGTTGGACGACAGGCAGAAGAACGGCAGCCACAGGTCGGCGATCTGGGTCTCGCCGAAATGGGTCGCCAGCCGCTCGCTGACCTTCACGCCGTGGGTCATCGCCAGCAGCGGCAGGGCGATGTCGTCGAGGGGGCTGGTGGTCACGAAGGCCTGGCGCAGGCGCCGGTCCATCTCGGCCTCGTCCCAGCCCATGGCGACGCCGGCCGCCACGATCGCGCCCATGGACGAGCCGCCGACGTAGTCTATGGGCACGCCGCGCTCACGCAGGGCCTTGATCGCGCCGACGTGGGCGTAGGCGCGCGCGCCGCCGCCGGACAGGACCAGCCCGACCGACTGGCCGGTCACCAGCCGCGCCAGGCGCCGGAAATCCTCCTCCTCGCCGCGCCGGACGTGGAAGACCCGGCCGGCCCGCGTGCCGTCCAGCCAGGCCTCCGAGCCCTGCGGCCGGGCCAGCCCCGACGGCTGGACCAGGATCAGGTCGACCAGCCCTTGCTCGTGCAGGGTCGCCGAGCCGGGGGGTGGCCCCTCCATGTGGGCGGGGCGGTCGCCGCGCCCGACCTGGAACATCCGGTCCACCTGGCGGGGCACGAACGGCGCCCAGGCCGTATCGTCGCGTTCGGCGACGTAGAGGACGAAGTCGTGCACCCGCTCGACCTCGGAGAACCACTCCGTGGGCGCCGACGCCGCCTCGGCGCCGACGGTGGTGACCGCATAGCCCAGGGCCGCGATCTGGCGTTCCAGTCGTTCCACGATCGGCCGGATGGGACCCGGCCGCCCGGCCGGCACGAAGCCGAACACGGACGGGTCGCCCACCGGGCCGCGCCGCGCCACCTGACGGCTGCGCAGGATCATCAGGCGCGCCAGCTCGGTCATCACATGGGCGTCGGCGTCGCAAGCGGCGAAGAAGGCGTCCTTCGGGATCGCCAGGATTTCGGAATCGCGCAGGGCGTAGACGTCGGCCGAGTGCGAGACCCCGGCGATCAGGGCCATTTCGCCTGCCGGCTCCCCCGGCCGGATGATGCCCAGGAAATGCGGCTCCTGCCCCTCCTCGCGCCGGAAGGCGCCGAGGCGGCCGGTTCGGACGACGAAGAGCTGGTCCGAGCTGTCGCCCTGTCCGAACAGCTTGTGGCCGCCGGGCAGCGAAAACCACATCGTCGCCTCCCGCGCCTTCGGCTGGCGGAACAGGCGGGCAAGGACCGAATCGGCCGGGATTTCGGGCAAGGGACCCACGACGCGGGAGGGTAGCGCCGCCATGCGCCGACCGCTATGCCTGCCGCCGAGCAAGGAGTCCGCCAGTGACCAACGAGATCGCCCACCCGCTCGTCGAATTTCCGGACGTCAGCGCCACCACCGACCTGGTGCATATCCAGGCGACGCTGGCCGGCGCGGTGACCGTGACGATGAACCGCCCGGCGAAGAAGAACGCCTTCAACGACGACCTGATCTCGGCGCTGGAGGAGGCGTTCCAGACGCTGAAGGGCGCCGAGGGCGTGCGGGTGGTGTTCATCCGCGGCGCCGGCGGCACGTTCTCGGCCGGGGCCGACCTGGACTGGATGCGGGCGGCCATCGAGCGGAGCGAGAGCGACAACCGCGCCGACGCCTTCGCCCTGGCGCGGATGCTGAAGGAGCTCCACGACCTGCCCGCGCTGACCGTGGCCCTGGTCGAGGGCGGCGCGTTCGGCGGCGGCGCGGGCCTGGCGGCCGCCTGCGACCTGGCGGTCGCGACGCGGGACGCGAAGTTCAGCTTCTCCGAGGCCCGGCTGGGCCTGATCCCGGCCACGATCAGCCCCTATGTGATCGAGGCCATCGGCCCGCGCACCGCCCGCGCCCTGTTCGCGACGGCGCGGGTGTTCGACGCCGCCCATGCCGAGAAGATCGGCCTCGTCTCCGAACTGGTGGACGACGGGGCGGGCCTCAGCGACGTCGCCCACCGCATCGCCGGCGAGATCCTGGCCTGCGGCCCCGAGGCCGTGGCCGCCTGCAAGGAGCTGGTCGAGGACGTGTCGGGCCGGGTGATCGATCACGCGCTGATGGAGCTCACGGCCCAGCGGATCGCCGCCGCCCGCGTCGGCGACGAGGGCCAGGAAGGCGTCCGCGCCTTCCTCGAACGCCGCAAGCCGCACTGGGCGCCGGGCGAGTAGCCGCGTCGGCGTCGCCATGCCGGTGCACATGATCAAGCTGGTGGTCGGCGCGGCCACCATCGAGGACCTGCTGGACTGGCGAGCCGCGCACGCCGGGCCCGGCGAGCCCTGGATCCTGCGCACCCGCATGACACCCAAGCGCGCGGACGAGATGATCGACGGCGGGTCGGTCTACCGGGTGTTCAAGGGCGTGATCCTCTGCCGCCAGAAGATCCTGGACGTGAACACCGTCGGCGAGGGCGTGACGGCGCGCTGCGAGATCACCCTGGACGAGCAGATCGTGCGCGTGGCGCCGACGCCCCGCCGGGCGTTCCAGGGCTGGCGCTACCTGGAGGCCAAGGACGCCCCGCCCGACCTTGACGAGGCCGCCTTCGGCGAGATCCCCGAGGAACTGGCCCGCCAGCTCCGCGAAGCCGGGGCCTGGTAGCCCCTCAGTCCCCGAGATTGTCGATCAGGCGGGCCCTGCCGAGGTGGGCCGCGCCGAGGATGCGGATCGGGCCGGTCGCCGGGCCGGGCCCCAGGCGGTCCAGGGTCTCCGGCACGCGGGCCTCCACGTAGTCGACCTTTGCGAAGCCGGCGGCCAGCAGCTCGGCCACCGCCTCGGACTCGGCGGCGTCGACCCGCTCTCCGGCGCGCAGGCGCTCGTGGACCCGCCGCAGGACCTGGTTCAGCCGCCCGGCGACGGGGCGTTCCTGGGCGGTGAGGTAGGCGTTGCGGGACGAGAGGGCGAGGCCGTCTTCGGCCCGGGCGGTCGGGGCGCCCAGGATCTCCACCGGAAGGTCCAGGTCGCGGGCCAGGCGGCGGATGACCTGGAGCTGCTGCCAGTCCTTCTCGCCGAACACGGCCACGTCGGGCGCGCACTGGTTCAGCAGCTTGGTGACCACGGTGGCGACGCCCGCGAAGTGGCCGGGACGGGCGATCCCGTCGAGCGGTTCGGAGACCCCCGCCACGGTCACGGTGGTGGAGGCGCCGGGCGGGTACATCTCGGCCACGCTGGGGGCGTAGAGCAGATCGCAGCCGGCGCCGGCCAGGAGGGCCGCGTCGCCCGCCTCGTCGCGGGGATAGGCCTCGAAGTCCTCGCCCGGCCCGAACTGGGTGGGGTTCACGAACACGCTGGCGACCACCCGGTCGGCGCGCGTGCGGGCCAGGCGCACCAGCGACAGGTGCCCCTCGTGCAGGGCGCCCATGGTGGGCGTGAACCCGACCTTGAGGCCCTCGGCCCGCCAGGCGCGCACCCGGGCGCGGAGATCGGCGATCGTACGGACGACGGGAAGCGGCTGCGGCATGGCCGGCTTATGGGCCAGCGGCGGGGCCCGCGTCCATCCACAGACGGCGACGAAGTGCGCGTTGACGCCAAGCCCCGGCGCGCGCTCATTTCCCGTTAAGGATTGAGTCGGCTGCGGCCGTCCGGGGAGCTGCGAATCATGAGCCAGGCCAGCGTCATCGTGGTCGGCAACGAGAAGGGCGGGGCCGGCAAGTCCACGCTCGCCATCCACATCGTCACCGCCCTGCTGCACGCCGGCGCGAAGGTGGCGGTGCTGGACCTCGACCTGCGCCAGCAGACCATGGGCCACTTCTTCTCCAACCGGGCCAAGTGGCTGGCCGCCAACGGGGCCGAGGCGCCGATGCCGGTCGAGCACCCGATCAGCTCAGCCGGGGACGCCCTGGCCAAGGCCCCCGACGCCGAACAGCTCGCCCGGTTCGAGGAGGCGTTCGCCGAGGTGGCCGGCGCAGCCGAGTTCGTGCTGATCGACACCCCCGGCGCGGACACCGCCATCAGCCGGGCGGCGCACGCCAAGGCCGACCTGATCGTCACGCCGATGAACGACAGCTTCGTCGACTTCGACATGCTGGGCGTGGTCGACCCGGTGACGCTCGACCTCACCCGCCACAGCCTCTACGCCGAGACGGTCTGGGCCTGCCGCAAGCAGCGGGCGACGGCCGACCGCAAGCAGATCGACTGGGTGGTGCTGCGCAACCGCCTCGCCCCCACCGAGGCGCGCAACCGCAAGCGCCTGGACGAGCGGGTGCAGGCTCTGAGCCGCAAGGTCGGCTTCCGCGTCGGCCCCGGCCTTCGCGACCGGGTGATCTACCGCGAGCTGTTCCCGTTCGGCCTGACGGTGGCGGACCTGTCGCCCAGCATCCGGCCGGTGGCCATGAGCCTGCAGCACGTGGCGGCCCGGCAGGAACTGCGCGCGGTGATGGTCGCCCTGGGCTTCAACGGCCTGGACGACGCCGAGAAGATCGCGGCCGAGTAGGCGGATGCTCTACCTCGCGCTGGGCGCGGCCGCCCTGGCGCTCTACTTCTGGGTCATGGGACGCGGGCCGCTGTTCAAGCGGCGCGACTGGCGCGTGGCGTCGGGCGCGGCGGCGCTGGCCGCCTTCACCGGCGCGGCCTGGGCCGGGGTGCGCGGCAGCTGGGGCGCCGTGGTGGTGCTGGTGGTGCTGGGCCTCTGGTTCGCCGCCACGGCCCGCAAGGCGCCGGCCGGGCCAGGCGGCGGGCCGACCCCCACCGCCCGGATGGGCGTCGCGGAGGCGCGGCGCATCCTGGGGGTTTCAGAGGGCGCCACGCGGGACGAGATCCAGGCCGCCTACGCGCGCCTGATGCGCGCGGTGCACCCGGACAAGGGCGGCACCGCCGGCCTCGCCGCGCAGCTCAACGCCGCGCGGGATACGCTGCTGAAGTAGGCCGCGGCTCAGCCGCGCCGAGACATTTTCCAAGAAGGCCGCGGCTCAGCCGCGGCTGGGGGCCATCACCACGCAGGGCTGCTTCTTGGCCTTCAGGGCGCGGCAGGCGTCCTTGGCCTCCTGCTCGCTGAGCCCGGAGAAGCGCGAGCGGTACTTGCCGCCGTCCTTCTCGGCCACGGCCTTGGCGTCGTCGAAGTGCTTGCCGAACTTCTTCTCGACCATGGCGAGCTGCTCGCGCGCATCGGAGCGGCTGTTGAACGTGCCGACCTGCACGGTCCAGCGCCCGCCGGCCTCGGCCTTGCCCCGGCCGCTCAGCTTGGGCACCGAGCGGGGCTCGACGATCTGGATGCTGGAGGCGCGCGACGGCGGCGGCGAGGAGGCGAGGCGGACGGTCAGGCCCGACTCGGTGTCGCCCTGCTGCATCGACGGCTGGGTGGCCTCGGCGAGCTGGGGCGGCTCGAAGAAGTTCTGCGCCACGGTGATCTGTTCGCCCCGCGCACGTCGGTCCAGCACCTCGAAGCCGGTCAGCAGCAGCCCTTCGGCGACCTTGTCGCGGGTGGCCACGTTCGGGCCGCCCATCACCACCGCGATGAGGCGGCGGCCGTCCCGGACCGCCGAGACGGCGAGGTTGAAGCCGGAGGCGTTGGTGAAGCCGGTCTTCAGGCCGTCCACGCCGTCCATGCGGTAGAGCAGGCCGTTGTGGTTGCGGATGTTCTGGCCGCGGAACGCGAAGTTCTTGGTCGAGAACAGGCGGTAGTACTGCGGATAGTCGCGCATCACCGCGCGCGACAGGATCGCCAGGTCGCGGGCCGAGGAGATGTTGCGGCTGTCGGGCAGGCCGTGCGGATTGGCGAAGTGGGTGTTCGTCATGCCCAGCTCCTGCGCCCGCAGGGTCATGAGCGCGGCGAAGCGCTGTTCGGTGCCGCCCAGCTTCTCGGCCATGGCGACGGCGGCGTCGTTGGCGGAGCGGGTGACCATGGCCTCCATGGCCTGCTGCACGGTGATCGAGTCGCCCGCGCGCACGCCGATCTTGGTCGGGGGCTGGGCCGCGGCGCGCGGCGAGAACATCACCGGCTCGTCGAGGTCGATCTTGCCGGCCGCCAGCGCCTCGAACGCCAGGTAGAGCGTCATCACCTTGGTGATCGACGCCGGATAGCGCGGGGCATCGGCCCGCTTGGCGTAGAGGACCTCGCCCGTCTTGGCGTCCACGACGATCGCCGCGTACTTCGACGAGTTCTGCGGGATGAGCTGGAAGTACGGGACCTGCGCCATCGCCGGACTGGCGACGCCGCCCAGAGCGGTGGCCAGGGCCAGACCGAGGGCAGTGAACAGGCGGCGGGCGTGCTGGGTCATGCTTCGTCCGTCGAATCAACGCGTTGAGCGGCAACGGCGCCGCCAGGAAAGGCGTACCATGCCGCGATTACCCTTGCAGGAGGGTAAACAAGGATTGAACGGGCGGAATTGACGCACGCGCCGGCGGACGCGCATCGCCTGCTCGCGGAACAGGCGATTGTGCAGTGCACAAAAATATCGTTGACTGCTGCACTGCAACATGGGACAAGAGGGTCAGTAGCCGCGGGCCCCTGCGCCCCACGCATTTGACCCGCCCCCGCCGACCCAGGAGCCCCACCATGGCCGCCGCCGAAGCCGCGAAGTCCACCGTCGAGCAGTTCACCACCGCCACGAACGTCGCCTTCAAGGAAGGCGTCGAGAAGAGCCTGGCCGCCCTGAACGACATGAACACCCAATCCAAGAAGAACCTGGAAGCCATGGTCGCCTCGGCGACGGCCTCCGCCAAGGGCGCGGAAGCCCTGGGCGCCCAGGCGATGGCCTTCTCCAAGGCCCTCTTCGACACCCAGGTGAGCGCCGCCAAGTCGCTCGCCGGCGCCAAGAGCGTGCAGGAAGTGGTCGAACTGCAGACCACCTTCGCCAAGTCCGCTCTGGAAACCTACATGGCCGAGTTCGCCAAGATGTCCGAGACCGTCTCGGCGTCGGTGAAGGAATCGATGAAGCCGCTCAACGAGCGCGTCACCGCGACCGTCGAGAAGTTCCAGGCCGTCCGCTAACCCTTCTGCGTATCTGAAGGTCGGGGCCCGGACCGCAAGGTCCGGGCCCTTTCGTTCCATCCCCCCGGAACGAAAACGGCGCTCCAGTCTCCCCCACGGGAGCGCCACGCGTATCCAGTAGCGTAAGTACATCAGCGTATGCGTCAGGGGCCGCTCCCATGGGGGCGGCCCCTTTTGCTTTGCGGCCGGCGGCGCTAGACGTGCCGACATGTCCACGATCGAAGACCGCCTCAAGTCGCTCGGCATCGAACTGCCGCAACCCAACGCCCCGGTGGCGAACTACGTGCCGTTCGTCCGAGTAGGCGAGATGGTCCACATCTCGGGCCAGGTCTCGGTCGACGCCGCCGGAGGCGTCCGGGGCGTGGTGGGCGAGGACGTGGACTTCGACACGGCCGTCCGCGCCGCGCGCATCTGCGGGATCAATCTGCTGGCCCAGATGAAGGCCGCCTGCGAAGGCGACCTCGGCCGCGTGGTCCGCGTGGTGAAGCTGGGCGGCTTCGTCCAGGCCGGCCCCGGCTTCTTCGACATTCCCAAGGTCGTGAACGGCTGCTCGGACCTGATGGTGGAGGTGTTCGGCGACGCCGGCCGGCACGCCCGCTCGGCCGTGGGGGTCTATCGCCTGCCGCTGAACTTCGCGGTCGAGGTCGACGCGGTGGTGCAGGTCCGGTGAGGAACCGCTTCGGCGAAGCCTGGGACCTGCTGTTCGATCCCCCGATCGCGCATCGGGGGCTGTGGAGTCCCGACGGCGCGCCGGAGAATTCCCTGGGCGCGTTCCAGGCCGCCTGCGCCGCCGGCTACGGCATCGAGCTGGACGTCCACCTGTCGGCCGACGGCGAGGCCGTGGTCTTCCACGACGACAGCCTGAAGCGGATGACCGGCGCCCCGGGCAAGGTCACCGACCGCACGGCCGCCGAGCTCGCCGAGCTGCGGCTGGCGGGCTCTGACGAGAAGATCCCGACCCTGCTGGAGGCCCTGGCCCTGATCGGCCACCGGGCGATGGTGCACATCGAACTGAAGACGCCCTTCGGCGGCGTCGGCCCGCTGGAGCAGCGGGTGCACGAGGTGATCGCCGACCATAACGGCCCGCTCTGCATCATCGGCTTCAACCCCTACAGCCACGCCTGGTGGGCGGACCGCTTCCCGAACGTGCTGCGCGGCCTGGACAGCTGGGCCTGGGAGCGGCCCGCCGACATGGCCGCCGAACAGCGGGCGGCCTACCGCAACCTTGAGCAGGTCGAGATCGCCCGGCCGCACTTCCTGGCGCTGGGCCTCGACGTCCTGCCCCATCCCCGCGCCGCCGAGCTGCGCGCCGAGGGGATGCCCGTCGTCGCCTGGACGGTCCGCAAGCCCGAGCAGTGGGATGCGGTGAAGGCCGGCTGCGACAACCTCATCTTCGAGGGGTTCGTCCCGGCCAGGGACGGCGCGGCGTGACGCTGAAGCCGGCGGTCCGCATAGCCCGCCGTATCGCCGAGATCGGCCGCGAGGCCTGGGACGCCTGCGCCGACAATCCGGCCTACGCCGGCAATCCGTTCATTCGCTACGACTTCCTCCACGCCCTGGAGGAGGCCGGCTGCGCGGTCGAGCGCACCGGCTGGGGCCCGCAGCACCTGGCGGTCGAGGACGAGGCCGGCCGGGTCGGGGCGGTCATGCCGCTCTATCTGAAGAGCCACAGCCAGGGGGAATACATCTTCGACCACGCCTGGGCCGACGCCTACGAGCGGGCCGGCGGACAGTATTATCCGAAGCTGCTGTCGGCGGCGCCGTTCGTCCCGGCCACCGGCGCCCGGATGCTGGCCCGGCCCGACGTGGACCGGGAACAGGCCTGGAGCCTGCTGGTCGGCGGCGGCCTGTCGCTGTGCGAGCGCTACGACGCCTCGGGCCTGAACCTCAACTTCGTGACCGAGGACGAATGGCGCTGGCTGGGCGCGCAGGGCCTGGGGCTGCGCGAGGGCCAGCAATACCACTGGGAGAACCGGGGCTACCGCGACTTCGAGGACTTCCTCGGCGCCCTGTCCTCGGGCCGCCGCAAGACCATCCGGCGCGAGCGCCGCGACGCCCAGGCCGGGGTGGAGATCCACCGGCTCACCGGCGCCGACCTCACCGAAGACCACTGGGACGCCTTCTTCGGCTTCTACATGGACACCGGCTCGCGCAAGTGGGGCCGCCCCTACCTGACGCGGACCTTCTTCTCCCGGCTCGGCGAGCGGATGGCGGACCGGGTGCTGCTGGTGATGGCGCGGCGCGACGGACGCTGGATCGCCGGGGCCCTCAACCTGATCGGCGGCGACTGCCTCTATGGCCGCCACTGGGGCTGCGTGGAGGACGTGCCGTTCCTCCATTTCGAGCTCTGCTACTACCAGGCCATCGAATGGGCGATCGAACGCGGCCTGCCGCGCGTGGAGGCCGGCGCCCAGGGCCAGCACAAGATCGCCCGCGGCTACCTGCCCCGCCCGGTCTACTCCGCCCACTGGATCGCCGACCCGCGGCTGCGCGCTCCGGTCGAGCGATTCCTGGAGCAGGAGCGCGCCGGCGTGGAGCAGGAGATGGAGTGGCTGGAGGAAGCCTTCACGCCCTTCCGGCAGGACTGACCCGCGGCCGCACGCAAAGCGTGTGACGACTGCCACAAAAGTTCAGCCAAGCTGCGCCTTGGCCGTCAAAAACCCCTGCTACGCGGAGCCCCGATCCGAAGCCGCCAGATGCGGCTCGAACGAGGGGAATAGACATGAAGATCCGCCTGCTGACGGGTGCGGCCCTGGCCGCGCTCACCTTCACCGCGCCCGGCCTTGCGCTGGCCGCCGACGCCGCCGTCGCCGACGCCCCGGACACCGGCTCGGTCGAGGAGGTGGTGATCCTCGGCCGCGGCGAGACCCGCCAGGTGCAGACCGTCTCCGGCGAGGAGCTGTCGCTCGAGATGCCAGGCGCGAGCCCTCTGAAGCTGGTGGAGAAGCTGCCGAACGTGAACTTCCAGGCGGCCGACCCTTTCGGCGCCTATGAATGGTCGGCGCGGATCTCGATCCGCAGCTTCAACCAGGGCCAGCTCGGCTTCACCTTGGACGACGTCCCGCTGGGCGACATGACCTACGGCAACCACAACGGCCTGCACGTCAGCCGCGCGATCTCGGGCGAGAACGTGGGCGGCGTCGAGCTGGCCCAGGGCTCGGGCGCCCTGGACATCGCCTCGTCCAGCAACCTCGGCGGCGCGCTGAAGTACGTCTCGCGCGATCCGTCCGAGACCTTCGGCGCCTACGCCGCCGGCACGGTCGGCAGCGACCAGACCTGGCGGGGCTTTATCCGCGTCGAGAGCGGCGCCCTGCCCTCGGGCGCGCGCGGCTATCTCAGCTATGCGCGCAACAGCGCCGACAAGTGGAAGGGCGACGGCAAGCAGAAGCAGCAGCAGATCAATTTCAAGGTCGTCCAGCCGATCGGCGACGGCGGCTCCATCACCGGCTGGCTGAACTGGTCCAAGCGCCGCGAGCAGGACTATCAGGACCTGTCGCTGGGCATGATCGACCGGCTGGGCTCGGACTGGGACAACATCGCCGGCAACTGGCCGCTGGCGGTGCAGATCGCCGAGATCGCCAACAACCGCGGCGAGACCGGCGTGACCCCGCGCTTCCCGTCGTTCGGGACCGTCTACCCCTCGCCGATCGCTTCGGTGGACGACGCCTACTATGACGCCGCCGGCCTGCGCGACGACGTGCTGGGCGCGGTCACCCTGCGCCTGCCGGTGGGCGACAAGGTGGACCTGCGGGCGACCGTCTACGGCCACGACGACAAGGGCCAGGGCCTGTGGTTCACGCCCTATGTCCCCTCGCCCAACTACGGCGTCGCCGGCGCCACGGCGGACGACGCGCCGATCTCGATCCGCACCACCGAATACGACCTCCAGCGCTACGGCGTGGTGGCGAGCGGCACGGTGAAGGCGGGCGCGCACGCGATCAACGCCGGCTTCTGGTACGAGGACAACAGCTTCAACCAGGCCCGCCGCTACTACGGCCTGAACCGGGCCGCGCCGCAGCGCTCGGCGCTGAAGATGCAGGACGGCGCCTTCCGCACCGACTGGGACTACGACTTCACGACCACCACCTGGAAGGGCTGGGTGCAGGACACCTGGACGGTCAACGAGCAGCTCTCGGTCAACTTCGGCTTCGCCGCGCTGTCGGTGGAGAACGAAGGCAAGACCCTGTTCGCCCGCACCCCGTCGGTCGAGAAGAACGGCACGATCAAGGCCGAGGAAGGCTTCCTGCCGCAGGCCGGCGCCCGTTACGCCCTCAGCGACGACAGCGAGCTGTTCGTGGGCTACGCCCGCAACATGCGCGCCTTCCCGAGCTCGGGCACCTCGGGTCCGTTCTCGGCCAACAAGGCGGGCTTCGACGCCATCCGCAACAAGCTGCAGCCCGAAATCTCCGACACCTTCGAGGCCGGCTGGCGCTTCCGCACCGCCGACTTCCAGGGCGTGCTCGCCGGCTATCATGTGAAGTTCAAGGACCGCCTGTTCGCCGTGCCCGTCGGCTCGGGCATCGTCGGCAACCCGTCGGCGCTGTCGAACGTGGGCGGGGTGACGGCCAAGGGCTTCGAGGCCGTCGGAACCTGGGACTTCGCCGAGCACTGGTCGGCCTTCGGCTCCTACGCCTTCAACGACAGCGAGTATGACGACGACACGGTCGACGGGAACGGCGTCCTGGTGGCCCGCACCGCCGGCAAGACGACGGTGGACACGCCGCGCCACATCCTGAAGGCTGAGCTGTCGTACGACAGCGACGGCTTCTTCGGGCGGATCTCGGTCTCGCACATGACCAAGCGCTTCTTCACCTATGAGAACGACCGCAGCGTGCCGGCGCAGACGACCGCCGACCTGACCGTCGGCTACCGCTTCTCGGGCTCGCCGTGGCTGGAGGGCCTGGAGGTGCAGGCCAACATCAGCAACCTGTTCGACGAGGACTACATCTCGACGATCAACTCCAACGGCTTCCCGCTGCGCGGCGACAGCCAGACGCTGCTGCCCGGCGCGCCGCGGCAGGCGTTCGTCACCATCCGAAAGCAGTTCTGACCATGCGGGGCGCGATCATCCTCCTGGCGTGGCTGCTCGCGCTCCTGGCCCCGGCTTCGGCCGGGGCCGCCGAGCGGCGGCTGGTGCTGGTCACCCTGGACGGCCTCGACTGGACCGAGGTCTTCCGGGGCGCCGACCCGCAGCGGTCCGCCGACCGGGCCTTCGTCCACGAGGCCGATCTCGTGAAGCCGTTCGCCGAGGCGCAGGATCGGAATGCGGCGCTGATGCCGTTCCTGACCGGCATGGTGGCGCGGCAGGGCGTGCTGCTGGGCGACCGCGACCACGGCGGCTGCATGGCGGTGGCCAACGACAAGTGGTTCTCGTACCCCGGCTACAACGAGATCCTGACCGGGCGGCCGGACCCGGACATCAAGTCCAACGAGCACGGCCCGAACCGCAACGTCACGTTCCTGGAATGGCTGAACCGGCGCCCGGAGTTCGCCGGACGCGTGCAGGCCCTGGGCTCCTGGCGCACGTTCCGCGACATCCTGAACGCGCCGAGGAGCGGCCTGCCGGTGAACGCCGGCTGGGAGGACGCCCCGGCCGCCACCCGCGCCGAGGCGGCCATCGCCAAGATGCAGCAGGGCGCGCCGCGCCTGTGGCCGACCGTCCGGCTGGACGTCCTGACCCACGCCTATGCGCTGGAGGCCCTGAAGCGCACGAGGCCGAAGGTGCTGTACGTGGCCTATGGCGAGACCGACGACTTCGCCCACGAGGGCCGCTACGACCTCGCGCTGGGCGCGGCCAACCGGGCGGACGCCTTCATCGCCGAGCTGTGGCGGACCCTGCAGGCCGACCCCGACTATGCCGGCCGCACTACCCTGATCGTCACCACCGACCACGGCCGCGGCAAGGGCCGGCCCGACGCCTGGAAGCACCACGGCAAGCCGGTCTTCGTCGGGTCTGACGAGACCTGGGCGGCGGTCATCGGCCCCGACATCGCGCCCGGCGCCCAACCGACAGGATGCGCCTCGACAAGTCAGCTCGCGGCGACGGCGCTGAAGGCCCTGGGCCTCGACTGGCGAGCCTACGATCCCGCGGCGGGCGCGCCGCTGGACGTCTTCAAGGCGGCGGCGCCCTAAGCGGCCGCGCTGGTCTTGCGGTCGCCGTCGGCGTCCTTGGGCAGGAACGCCATCAACGGCGCGGCCCACTTCTCGGCCTCCGCGCGGGTCAGCGGCGCCCCCGACTGGGCGTGCCGGGTCAGGTGCCGGTAGAACTCGGACGCGGCCAGGGTCATCTTGAAGTCGGTGGCCATGGACTGCAGCGTCGTGGCCTGGGTCAGCATGGCGCGCATGGCCTGGCTGGGATCGGTCTCGGCGGCGGCCACGGCGGCGCGGATGATCTTCAGCGCCTGGTTGATCTTCTGCTGGAAGGGCGTCTCGCTGCCGTCGGTCTTGCGCTTGAGCGGCCCGGCGTACTCGCCTGAATTGAAGCGGCGGCGGTCGGGGCCGATGTAGCCGACCCCCTCGACCCAGTCGCGCTCCTTCAGCGTCACCGCCTCGAGCCGCCGGATCAGGTCCTTCATGCTGTAGGGCTTGCGCAGGAATTCGTGCACGCCGGCGTCGCGGGCGGCGAGGATCATGGCCGCGGTGGCCGCGCCGGTGATGGTGATGATCGGCGCCGTACGGCAGGACCAGGTCGACCGGCGGATCTTGCGCGCGATCGCCAGGCCGTCGACGCGGTCGTCGCCGAGTTCCAGCACGATGAGCTGCGGGTCGACGTTCTCGGCGAGCTTCAGCGCCCGCTCGGTCGTCTGCGCCGTCCAGACGTGGCTCTGGGCGATGTCGCGCATCAGTTCGGCGAACAGCCGCGCGCTGGCCGGTTGCGGATCGGCCACGAGCACCCGCTTCAGCTTGGGCGCCATCTTCTCGAGTTGCCGTTTTTCGCCGTCGAACAAGAGCTTAGCTCTCCCCCAGGTACGGCAGACGTCATAGTCGCCAACCCGTAAAGGATCGCTTGATGCCGCGGGCGGTGCGCCCGGCCGCACGCGCGGCGTGCAACCCAAATTGAGCGACGGCCGACGCCTCAGTCCACGAAGGGATCGCGCATGAGGATGGTGTCGTCCCGCTCAGGGCTGGTGGACAGCAGCGCGACCGGCGCGCCGATCAGCTCCTCCACCCGGCGGACGTACTTCACGGCGTTGGCGGGCAGGTCCTTCCACGAGCGGGCGCCCTGGGTCGTCTCGCTCCAGCCGTCCATCTCCTCGTAGACCGGCTCGAGCTGGCTCTGGGCCTTGAGGCCCGCCGGCAGGTAGCCGATCTCCTCGCCGTTCAGGCGGTAGCCGGTGCAGATCTTCAGCTTCGGCAGGCCGTCCAGCACGTCCAGCTTGGTCAGGGCGATGCCGGCGATGCCGTTCAGCGCCACCGACTGGCGCACCAGCGCCGCGTCGAACCAGCCGCAGCGGCGCGAACGGCCGGTGACGGTGCCGAACTCGCGGCCCACCGTGCCCAGGTGCTGGCCCACCTCGTCGAACAGCTCGGTCGGGAACGGCCCCTCGCCGACCCGGGTGGTGTAGGCCTTGACGATCCCCAGCACGTAGCCCGGCCCCTTCGGACCCAGGCCCGAACCGGCCGCCGCCTGGCCGGCGACGGTGTTGGACGAGGTCACATAGGGATAGGTGCCATGGTCCACGTCCAGCAGCGCGCCCTGGGCGCCTTCGAACAGCACCCGCTTGCCCGACTTCACGATGCCGTCGAGCTTCAGCCAGGCCGGCTGGGCGTAGGCCAGGATCTTCGGCGCCATCTCCTCCAGTTCGGCCAGGAGGGCCGCGGCGTCGAACGGCGGCAGGCCGAGGCCCGCGCGCAGCGGCGCGTGGTGGGCCAGCAGGCGGTTGATCTTGATGTCCAGGGCCTCGCGGTCGGCGAGGTCGGCGACGCGGATCGCCCGGCGGCCGACCTTGTCCTCGTAGGCGGGACCGATGCCGCGCCCCGTTGTGCCGATCTTCGCCGTCGCCGCCGCCTCGCGCGCCTGGTCGAGATCGCGGTGGATCGGCAGAATCAGGCAGGCGTTGTCGGCCAGCACCAGCAGGTCGGGGCCGATCTCGACGCCCTGGGCGCGGATGCCCTCGATCTCCTTCAGGAGGTGCCAGGGATCGACCACCACGCCGTTGCCGATGATCGACAGCTTGCCCTGGACGACACCGGACGGCAGCAGGCTGAGCTTGTAGACCTGGTCGCCGACCACCAGCGTGTGGCCCGCGTTGTGGCCGCCCTGGAAGCGCACGACCACGTCGGCCCGGTTCGACAGCCAGTCGACGAGCTTACCCTTGCCCTCGTCGCCCCACTGGGCGCCGATCACGGTCACATTGGCCATCTGGATACGATCTCCCGACCTGCCCGGATACGCCTCCCGGCCCTTCGACAGGTGCTCGGCGGGGAAGCGGAGATCAAATTCGCGCGCTGCTTTAGACCATGTGGCTCTCGCCCTCAAGGCCGCTGCGAGCTATCAGCCGGCCATGGACATCCCGCGCTTCCACCTCGCCTTCCCGGTTCGCGATCTCGCCGAGGCCCGCGCCTTCTACGGCGGCCTGCTGGGCTGTCCCGAGGGCCGGTCGAGCGAGCACTGGATCGACTTCGACTTCCGCGGCCATCAGATCGTCGCCCACCTGGCGCCCGACGAGGTGGGCCACAAGTCCACCAGCGCCGTCGACGGCGAGCAGGTCCCGGTGCGCCATTTCGGCGTGATCCTCAGCCTGCCCGAGTGGGAGAC
>JBKOYY010000027.1:0-17965 GCA_046725615.1 Pseudomonadota bacterium | reverse complement strand
AAGCGACGTGGTTAACCTCTCGGCGGAGGCCAGCACGAAAGTGGAACTTAAGCGAAATATATCAATGTGATCCGATGTTCGCGCCCACAGCCCCGCCCGGAACTCCGCCGCGGGCCGGCGTTATGGCCCGCCCGGCGGCGTGCGGCGACAGCGCTCAGCCGGCCATTTGGAACGAACGCGGTACGCAAATCCTAAACGGATGGTTAAGCGATGTGGTTAACGTCTCGAGGGACTGAGTACAAACGGGGAACTTGTTGCCGGATAGGCAAAACGTCGATCGTTGACTCCGGCGTCAGGTTCCCTCGGCCGTTCAGCGTTCCAAGCGGCCGTCGGTGAGGGCGGCGATCTCGAACGGGAACAGCACCTCGGGGTCGGGCGGCGGCACCTCGCGGGCGATCCGATCAGGGGCCAGCACGTGGACGAGGTGGCTGAGCAGGGCGAGGCGGGCGGTGCGCTTGTGGTCGGCGCGCACGCAGATCCAGGGCGCGGCGGGCGTGGACGTACGGCGCAGCATCTCGTCACGGGCGGTGGAATAGTCGTCCCACCTGTCCTGGGCGGCGGCGTCGAGCGGCGAGGCCTTCAGCGCCTTCAGCGGATCGGTGCGGCGCTCCTCCAGCCGCTCGGCCTGCTTGGCCTTGGACACGTCCAGCCAGACCTTCACCAGCCGCAGGCCGCTCTCCAGCAGCATGGCCTCGAAGGTCGGCGTGTCGCGCAGGAACACCTCCTGCTCCTCGGGCCGCGAGAAGCCCATAACCCGCTCAACCCCGGCCCGGTTGTACCAGGAGCGGTTGAAGATCACCGTCTCGCCGCTGGCCGGCAGGTGGGCGACGTAGCGCTGGAAGTACCACTGGCTGCGCTCGCGGTCCGACGGCTTGGGCAGCGCCACCACCCGGGTCTGGCGGTTGGACAGGTGCTCGGTCAGCACCCGGATCGCGCCGTCCTTGCCGGCGGCGTCGCGCCCCTCGAACACGATGGCGACCTTCTCGTCGCTCTCCATCGCGTGTTGCTGCCAGCGCACCAGGGCGAGCTGGCGGGCCTCGAGGTCTTTGTCATGGTCCTTGGACATGGGGCGAGCCTATGCGCTGCGGGGCGGTGGAGGCTAGAACGCTCGCATGATCCGTCTGTTCGTTCCCCACGACCTCGGCCCCGGCGCGCGCCTCGACCTGGACGAGGGCCAGAGCCGCTACCTGGCCACCGTCATGCGGCTGGCGGCGGGCGACGCCCTGGCGGTGTTCAACGGCCGCGACGGCGAGTGGCGGGCCGAGGTGGCGAGCGTCGGCAAGCGCGCGGTGACGATCACCGTCGACTTGCGGACGCGGCCGCAGGCGGCGGGCCCCGACCTCGATCTCGTCATCGCGCTCGTGAAACGCGCCCGGCTGGAAACCATCGTCGAGAAGGCGGCCGAACTGGGCGCCCGCCGCGTCCGGCCGGTGATCACCGAACGCACCAACGCCGACCACACCCGTGTCGACCGGCTGCAGGCCATCGCGACCGAAGCCTCGGAACAGACCGGCCGGCTGGACGTGCCGCAGGTGTGCGAGCCGGTGAAGCTGGAGCGGATGATCGCGGACTGGGAGGCGGGCCGGCGGCTGCTGTTCTGCGACGAGGCGGGCGAGGCGAAGCCGGTGCTGGAGGCGGTGGCGGACGGCGGCCCCTGGGCCATCCTGATCGGGCCCGAGGGCGGCTTCTCGCCCCGCGAACGCGAGGCGCTGCGGGCGCTGCCCTATGCCACGCCGGCGACGCTGGGGCCGCGGATTCTCCGCGCCGACACCGCGGCGATCAGTGCGCTCACCCTCTGGCAGGCGGCGGTCGGCGACTGGCGCCCTTGAGCTTGGCGCGATTGCGCCCACCTATCCTGACGACGTAAAGACGCGGGCCGCGGGGCCGTCAGAAACCCCGCGACGGCGTTATGGCCCGGGGAGAGACTATGGCCGAAGCCGCCTGCGACGACCGTCCGCTGGTGTTCGAAGACCTGGTTCGCTGGATGGCGGACGGGGGCAAGCCCAAGAGCGAGTGGCGCGTCGGCGCCGAGCACGAGAAGTTCGTCTTCCGGCTGAAGGACCACGCGCCGGTCCCCTACGAGCCGAACGGGATCAAGGCCCTGCTGGACGGGCTGACCCGTTTCGGCTGGACCCCCGTCATGGAGGGCGAGAACGTCATCGCGCTGGAGCGCGGCCTGGCGAACGTCAGCCTGGAGCCGGGCGGCCAGTTCGAGCTGTCGGGCGCGCCGCTCGATACGGTGCACGAGATCTGCGAGGAGACCGGCCAGCACCTCAACGAGGTGAAGCAGGTCGCCGACGAGCTCGGCCTGGGTTTCCTGGGCCTGGGCTTCACGCCGATCTGGACCCGCGACCAGGTCCCGGTGATGCCCAAGGGCCGCTACAAGATCATGCGCCAGTACATGCCGAAGGTCGGCAATCTGGGGCTCGACATGATGTTCCGCACCTGCACCGTGCAGGCGAACCTCGACTTCGCGGACGAGGCCGACATGGTGGCCAAGTTCCGCACCAGCCTGGCGCTGCAGCCGATCGCCACGGCGCTGTTCGCCAACTCGCCGTTTATCGAGGGTAAGCCGTCGGGCTTCGTTTCCGCGCGGGCGAACGTGTGGACGGACACCGACGCAGACCGCACCGGGATGCTGGACTTCGTCTTCAAGGACGGCTTCGGCTTCGAGACCTACGCCCGCTATGCGCTCGACGTCCCGATGTATTTCGTGAAGCGCGGCGACCGCTACATCGACGTGGCCGGGCGCTCGTTCCGCGACTTCATGGAGGGAAAGCTGCCGGAACTGCCCGGTGAGCGCCCGACCCTCAAGGACTGGGCCGACCACACCACCACCATCTTCCCGGAGGTGCGGCTCAAGAAGTACCTGGAGATGCGCGGCGCCGACTCCGGTCCGTGGAGCCGCCTGTGCGCCCTGCCGGCGCTGTGGATGGGCGTGCTGTACGACAGCGCCGCCCTCTCGGCCGCCTGGGACCTCTGCAAGGATTGGGACATCGCGGACCACGAGCGCCTGCGCGCCGACGTCACCCGCCTGGGCCTGAAGGCCGAGGTGGGGGGACGCACCGTGCAGGACGTGGCCAAGGACCTGTTGGCCATCGCCAAGGCGGGGCTGAAGTCACGCAACCGCCTGTCTGGCGGGATGGTCGACGAGACCGGCTACCTCGCCGAACTCGAGCAGATCGCCGATACGGGCGTGACTCCGGCCGAGCGGCTGCTGGAACTGTACGAAACCCGCTGGAACCGCGACGCCGGACGGGTCTTCGACGACTTCGCCTACTGAGGGGCGAGGCCACCGCCATCCATCTGGCCCTGCCGCGCACGGCCACCTGCCGCTATCTCGGCCTCATGCCGGTCTGGTCGGGATCCTGTCACTGTGGAGCCGTGCGCTTTCGCGTCGAGGCCGAGATCGACGAGCTGACGCGCTGCGACTGTTCGCTTTGCCGCCGACGGGGCGCCCTGATGGCCAAGGTGCCAGAGACGGCGCTGACGATCGAGGCCGGCGAGGATCGTCTGCGACTGTACCGGTGGAACACCCGGGTGGCCCGCCACTGGTTCTGCGGCGACTGCGGGATCTACACCTTCCATCGCAAGCGGGCCGCGCCCGACAGCTATGGCGTGAATGTCGGCTGCCTGGAGGACTTCGACCCTTCGGCCTATCCGTTTCGGCTCGCCGACGGGTTGACGATGAGCGTACGGTCCGGCGAGGCTCGTCCGGAGTGGCCCGGGCCGCGCGAGGACTGACATGGCCGTCAAGCTGCCGAAGTACGCCCACTGGGTGGCGGAGCGTCGCTTCCTGGTCGATGCGTCCCGCCTGCCGCCATTGGATCCCAGCACGGCGCGGCTGATCGAAGACCTCTACATCGACGGAGGGCGCCTGCGCCTGCGCCGCATCACCCACACCGCCACCGGCGAGCAGGAGTTCAAGCTCGGCAAGAAGTACGCGCCCGACAATCCGCTGATCGGGCCGATGACCAACCTCTACCTCGACCCCGAGGAGTACGCGGCGCTCGAGTCGCTGCCGGGGCGCCGCGTGGCCAAGGCGCGCTACAAGGTCGGGGCGTTCACCATCGACATCTTCAAGCCGCCGTTCGACGGTCTGGTCACCGCCGAGTGCGAGGCTTCCAACCGGATGGCCGCCCTCCGGTTCGACGTGCCCGAATGGTGCGTCCGGGAGGTGACCAACGAGGTGGACTACACGGGCTGGAGCCTCGCTCAGGCGCAGACCCCGCCAAAGGGCTGACGCTCCACTAGCGGACGCCGCCTCCGGGACCGGGCCCCTCGACGTTTGGCGGCCAGTGGTCGCGCTGGGAGGCGCCCGAACCGGAATCGGTGTGCTGAACGACCTCGTCGACGCCGGGGCGGTCGAGCGCGCGCTCCTCCGGCATCGCCGCACCGGTCGCGGGCTCGTCGAGTGAATAGACCTGGATGCGGTCGGCGTAGAACGCGAGGCAGCCGGCGATCCCGGTCATGGCCGGATAAGGCGTCTCGTAGGACCAGGCGACGTTCTCCTCCACGCCGCCGTCCATATCGAGGGTCCAGTAGCTGGCTTCGCCCTTGTAGGGGCAGGTGGTGCGGCGCGAGGTCTGGCCGAAGTAGCTCATCTCCACGTCGGCCTTCGGGAAATAGACCACCTGCGGGTAGCTCGCCTCGCGCAGCAGGATGGCGCGGTCGCTGTCGGCGATCACGTGGCCGCGGTAGCGGGCGCGCCAGCGCGTGGGGGCGGCCGTGAGCGTGATGGGATGGTCGGGACCGGGCGTCAGCATGGGGTTCTCCTCGCGCGCTAAACGCATTTCGGCGCCATCCGGCTGCGTCCGGATCGGCGCGGCGGCGACCCTGGCGACGCTCGCAGGGGCGCAGGCTTGCTTGTGCCAGGACGATACGCGTGATTTTCTCCCGCCAACTCCCGGCGCGCGGGCGAAACGACCCGCCGCGACCGGCTCAGGGAAAGCGGAAACTCCTCCACATGGATCCAGTCGTAATTATCGGCATCGTCGTGACGCTGCTCACGGGCGCGCCGGTGCTGATGCAGCTCACGCGCAACCACCCGCGCGGGCTCATCATCCTCTTCTTCGCCGAGATGTGGGAGCGGTTCTCCTACTACGGGATGCGCAGCATCCTGATCTTCTACCTGACCCAGCACCTGCTGTTCGACCAGGAGACGGCCGGCAACCAGTACGGCTCCTACACTTCGCTCGTGTACCTGCTGCCGCTGCTGGGCGGCCTGCTGGCCGACCGTTGGCTCGGCACCCGCAAGGCGGTGGCGTTCGGCGCCCTGCTGCTGGTCGCCGGCCATCTGACGATGGCGGTCGAGGGCTCCGGCGCGAAGCAGACCCTGACCTACGCCGGCCAGACCTACGAGGTCGTCGCGGAAGGCCGGATGGAGAATCGCCAGGTGCATCTGGTGGTCGCCGGCCAGCCCTATGAGCTCGGCCCGGCCGAGCAGGGCGGCCTGCAGGTCAAGAACCTGCCGGCCGGCGCCGCGATCCCGGCGGTGCTGGAAAAGGGCTCCTACCAGCTGACCACCACCACCGACCCGCTGGCCAAGAACGCGTTCTTCTTCGCGGTCAGCCTGATCATCATGGGTGTCGGCTTCCTGAAGCCGAACATCTCCACGATCGTCGGCCAGCTCTATCCGCAGGGCGACCCGCGGCGGGATTCCGGCTTCACCCTCTACTACTACGGCATCAACCTCGGGGCCTTCTGGGCCTCGGCGCTGTGCGGCTTGCTGGGCGTGAAGTTCGGCTGGTGGGCCGGTTTCGGCCTCGCCGGCGTCGGCATGGCGGCCGGCTTCGTGGTCTTCGTGCTGGGCAAGAAGCACCTCCAGGGCAAGGGCGAGCCGCCCGAGCCGGCCAAGCTCGCCGAAAAGGTCGTCGGGCCGATCAGCCGCGAGTGGCTGATCTACCTCGGCGGCGTCCTGGGCGTGATTCCGGTGTTTTTCCTGGTCCAGAGCAACAAGCTCGTGGGCGCCGCGCTGGGCGTCTCGATCGTGGCGTCGCTGGCCTACATCGCCTTCGTCATCAGCCGGTGCAGCAAGGTCGAGCGCGAGCGGATGCTGCTGGCGCTCGTCCTGGTGTTCGGCTCGGTGGTGTTCTTCACCCTGTTCGAACAGGCGGGCACGTCGCTGAACCTCTTCGCGGCCACCAACGTGGACCTGATGGGGATCTCTGCGGCGCAGACCCAGTCGTTCAACGCCGGTTACATCCTGCTGTTCGCCCCGATCTTCGCGGCGATGTGGGCCTGGCTCGCCAGCCGCGGCCGTGATCCCAACCCGACGCTGAAGTTCGGTCTCGGCCTGTTGCAGGTCGGCCTCGGCTTCCTGATCGTCGTCTGGGGCCAGGGCTTCGCCGACGCGCAGTACAAGATGCCTCTGGTCTTCCTCGGCCTGCTCTACATGTTCCACACGACGGGCGAGCTCTTCCTGTCGCCCGTGGGCCTGTCGGAGATCACCAAGCTGTCGATCCCGCGGGTGGTCAGCTTCATGATGGCGGTCTGGTTCCTGGCCTCGTCCATCGCCCAATACGTCGGCGGCTGGATCGCCGGGGCCATGGGCGCCGAGACGGTCGGCGGACAGGTGCTGGATCCCGCCGCCGCGCTGGCGACCTCGCTCGATGGTTTCAACAAGCTGGGCTGGGCCGGGGTCGCGGTCGGCGTCGCCTTCGTGCTGGCCAGCTTCTTCATCAAGGGCTGGGCCCACGGCGTGAACGACCCGGGCAACCATCCGCAGCCCGAGCCGATCGCCCCCGTCCTCGACGGCGAGCGCCAGGCGGTGAACCCGGCCGCGGTCCGCGCCGACCAGTAGGGTCCGCGCTCACCGCAGACATGACGAAGGCCGCGGAGCGATCCGCGGCCTTCGCTTTGTCCGGCGCCGCGGGGGCGCGCCGGACTTCGGCGCTGGGGCTTAGCCGCCGAAGGTCTTGCGGATCCGCACGTAGTACATGCGGCCGAACTGCAGATCGCGGTCCTCGGTGTACTTGAGGCGGCCCGTGTCGCGGGGGCCGTCATAGACGTCCCGGATGCGGCGAAGGCCCCGAGACGTCACGTTCGGCAGCTCGAAGCGCACGAACAGGTCCGGCTGCGGCCGCCACTCGGCGAACGGACGGACGTAGGTCTTCAGCTTCACCGTCTCTACCTGGTCGAGGCGGTAGAAGGTGCGCCGCCAGCCGCCGTAGGCGTCGACGCCATAGCTCATCCGCCACTGCGGCAGGTCGTGGGTGAAGCTGGCGTTCCATTCCAGCGGGCGCAGGCCCGAGATCGGGCGTTTGCGCAGGGTGGTCGGATCGGTGACGCTGGACCAGCGCTTGGTGATGTCGCCCTTGAGTTGGGCGCCCTTCAGGCCGAGACGGTCGAACGGCAAGGTCAGCTCGGCCGTGAGCTCATCCTTGCGGCCCGAGCCGATGTTGGTCGGCTGATCATAGAAGGTGGTCGTGGACTGTCCGGTGACCGGATCGATGGTCTTAACCGGGACCGGACCGCGGTCGATGACGTCCGAGAGCTCGGAGTGGCGGAAGGTGACGACGGCGACGCCGCCGCCCCACAGCTTCTGCTCCAGCGCCAGCTCTCCGACCCAGGCCTGCTCGGGGTTGAGGTCCGGGTTGCCGGCCGTGATCCCCGTGCCGGTGTCAAAGTCACCCGAGGCGACGAAGTCGTCGAAGTCGAGCTGGCCCACCACCCGCTCGCCGCGGGCGCGGATCTGAGTGGCGGATGTCGGCGCCCAGGTGACCAGCAGGCGCGGCTTCACGAACGAGAGGGTCTTCTCCAGTCGCACGTCGCCGTCGGCCGAGATGTCGGAACCCTCGACCCGGACACCGCCGTCCAAGGTCCACTGCGCGGAGGGCCGCCAGGTGCCCTTGACGAAGACCTCGCCGCGGCGCTCCTCCACCCCGACCTGGGCCGCCGGAAGCTTCACTGCCTGGCCGTTCTCCCGGGCCGAGGCGCGGCTGTCGAGCTCGTTGATCGCCCCTTCGGTCCCCGCCTCCACCGAGAGCCGGTCGCTGAACCGGTAGCGCAGGACGGCGCGGGCGATCGTCTCGCTGGAATCACGCTCCAGGCTGAAGACGTTGTCGCTGCCGGGCTTGCTGAAGGCCGAGCGCTCGCCCTCCTCCTGGTCCTTCCGCAGACCGATCAGTTCGAGCTGCCAGGCGCCAAAACTACGGTTGTAGCGGCCCCCGAACTCGGTCTCGTCGTTGAGGAAATTCCCGTCGTAGGACTCGAGGCTGGGCGTCGGCGACAGGATCCGCTGGTCCTGCTCCAGCTTGAAATTGTCGTGGTAGCGGCGCGCGTTCACCCGCAGCTTGCCGCCCAGCACGGGGTGTTCGTAGGCGCCGGTCAGCGTCCAGTCGTGGCCGTCGCCCTCGGAGTCGATCCGGGACTGCTGGACCAGAGATCCGGCCGGGCCGAGGCGCACGCCCGGGCCGTCGCCGGCGCCGTCGTCGATACCGTGGCCGGCGCGGGCCGAAGCCTCCCAGTTGCGGCCGGTCAGCTCGAGGCGCGCGCCCGTGCCGTTGCGCCCGTCGTAGACGTGGTTGTTGGCCACCGCCATCAGGCCGCGGACCCCGCCGCCCTGCTTGCGGACCACGTTGGCGATCACCGACTTACCCTGCATGTCGATCCCAGGGGCGCCGCCGCGGATCAGGTCGATGCGCTCGACCTGACTGGCGGGGACGCGGCGCAGGATCTCCTCGAGGTCGTCGGTCTTGCTGGCCGGGCGCTGGCCGTCGATCAGGGCGTTGCCGCCGCCGCCCTCGAAGCCGCGGATGCTGTCGCCGGTGTCCAGCGTGTACCCGGGCAGACGGAGCAGCATCTCCCAGGCGTTCTGGGGCTGCTGGGCGGCGAAGAACGCGGGCGGATAGCTGACGACGCCTTGCTGCGGCGTGGCGACGGCTTCCGGCGCGGCGGCCGCGGCCGCCTGGGCCAGCAGGTGAACCAACAACATTCGAAAACTCTCCCCAAGTCGGGGAGAGACGTGCCCGTGGCGCACGCCTGGAGCGAGTTAAATGGCCGTAAGGTGGATTAAATCGGAGACAGATTTGTCACCGGGTCGTTCACCTTCGGTGGCGGGCTCAGACGCTGGTGCCGCCCACCGTGAGCCCGGTGATCTTCAGCGATGGCTGACCGACGCCCACTGGCACGCTCTGGCCCGACTTGCCGCAGACGCCGACGCCGGCGTCGAAGTCGAAGTCGTCGCCGATCATGGTCACGCGGGTCAGGGCCGAGGGGCCGTCGCCGATCAGGGTGGCACCCTTCACCGGCGTGGTGATCTTCCCGTCCTCGATCAGGTAGGCCTCGGTGCACTGGAAGACGAACTTGCCGTTGGTGATGTCCACCTGGCCGCCGCCGAAGTTGGCGCAGTAGAGGCCGCGCTTCGTCGAGGCGATCATCTCGGCGCGCGGGGTGTCGCCGCCGAGCATGGCGGTGTTGGTCATCCGGGGCATCGGCATGTGGGCGTAGGACTGGCGGCGGGCGTTGCCGGTGGGCGCGAGGCCCATCAGGCGGGCGCTCATCCGGTCGTGCATGTAGCCCACGAGGATGCCGTCCTCGATCAGGATGGTCCGCTCGGTCGGCGTGCCCTCGTCGTCCACCGTGAGCGATCCGCGGCGGCCCGGGATCGTGCCATCGTCGAAGACGGTGACGCCGGGCGCAGCCACCCGTTGGCCGATCCGGCCCGAGAAGGCCGAGGTGCCCTTGCGGTTGAAGTCGCCCTCCAGGCCGTGGCCGACCGCCTCGTGCAGCAGGACGCCGTTCCAGCCGGGGCCCAGGACCACGTCCATCTCGCCGGCGGGGCAGGGGACGGCGTCCAGGTTCACCAGCGCCTGCCGCAGGGCCTCGTCCACCTGGCCCTGCCACTTGTCGGAGCTGATCCAGGCCTCGAAGCCGGCCCGGCCACCGGCTCCGGTGTAGCCGGTCTCGCGGCGGCCATCGCGCTCGACGGTGATCTGGACGTTCACGCGGCAGAGGGGGCGCACGTCGCGGATCAGGCGGCCGTCGGCGCGCAGGATCTCCACCGTGCGACGCTCGCCGGCGATGGAGGCCATCACCTGCACGACGCGGGGGTCGCGGGCGCGGGCCCAGGCGTCGATCTCCTGCAGCAGCGCGACCTTGTCCGAGAAGTCGGGCGAGGCCAGCGGGTTCTCCTCGCCATAGAGCCGGGCATTGGTCGCCCGCGGGCTTTCGGCGGTCGTGCCGGCGTAGCCGCGCTTGGCCAGCTTCGCCGAGTCGGCGGCGCGGCGGATGGCGGCTTCGGAGATTTCGGAGGCGTGGGCGTAGCCGGCCGTCTCGCCGGCGACGACGCGCAGGCCGAAGCCCTCGGTGGCGTCGTAGGCGGCCGACTTCAGCCGGCCGTCGTCGTACAGGAACGATTCGCTCTCCGAACGCTCGACGAAGAGCTCGCCGTCGTCGGCGCCGGCCAGGGCGTCGGACAGGATTTCGCGGGCGCGGGCGGGATCGACGCCGGCGGAGTCGAGGATCGAGGCGGCGGGGACGGGAGCGTTCATGCCGGCAAGATAGGGAGCGTGCGGCGCGCCGTCATCCGCGATGGCGTCGCGGACGCCGCCGATTCGTGCGGCCCTGCGACAATATGGTCGGGCGGCGGGCGCGGACCCACGGCCGCCCGGGTCTGGACGGACAGGTCCTGCGCCCCGGGGACGGGCTGCTCACGGGGCCTTGCTGCGGCCTGTCGCAGCGTCACCGCCTTGACCGACGTCAAACGGGCCCTCAACCGCCTTGGCAATCTGGCATGATGCGCGTATGGACCCCCGCGAAGGGGCCTGTCGGGTGGCGCAAGCCGCGTCCGTGCGTCCTGTTCATGTTCGTCGGCGGAGGCTTCTCGCCCGTCTTGCGAGGCGCCGCCGGCACAACGGACCGAGGGGACATGAAGTCGAGCTTTCAGGGATTGCGGACGCGGGCGGCCGGGACGCTTGCGGGTGCTGCGGCGGCCTTCTGGGGCGCCTCCGCCATGGCCAATGACCTCCTGGGTCAGCCGACGCCGGGTGGCATCGATCTGCAGCCGGGCGTGACGCCGCTGCGGCACGACGCCATCTTCTTCCACAATGTGATCCTGCTCCCGATCATCACGGCGATCACGATCTTCGTCCTGATCCTGCTCGCCTGGGTCATGATCAAGTTCAACAAGCGGGCCAATCCGGTCCCCGCGAAGTTCACCCACAACACTACGCTCGAGGTCGCCTGGACCCTGATCCCGGTGTTGATCCTGATGGTGATCGCGATCTTCTCGTTCCGCCTGCTGTTCGCCTACAACGACATGCCCAAGCCCGACCTGACGGTGAAGGCGGTCGGCTACCAGTGGTACTGGGGCTACGAGTACCCCGACCAGAAGATCGGCGAGTACGTCTCGAACGTCCTTCCGGAAGACAAGGCCAAGGCCGAGGGCAAGCCGTTCCGCCTCGCGGTGACCGAGCCCATCGTCGTCCCGGTGAACAAGGTGGTCCGCGTGCAGGTGACCGGCGCCGACGTGATCCACGCCTTCGCGGTGCCGGCCTTCGGCATCATCACCGACGCCGTCCCGGGCCGCCTGAACGAGACCTGGTTCAAGGCCGAGAAGGTCGGCACCTATTACGGCAACTGCCGCGAGCTGTGCGGCGTCGACCACGCCTTCATGCCGATCGAGGTCCGCGTGGTCACCCAGGAAGAATTCGACGCCTGGGTCGCCAAGAAGGGCGGCTCGGTCGCCGGCGCCGCGCCTGCTGCGCTGTCGCAGACGTCGGCTGCTGCGGCCGCCGACGCGGCCAAGCCGGCGGCCGCCACGGCCAGCCCGGTGAACCCGGCGGCGCCCGCGCCCGCGACTCCCGAACCCAAGGCACCCGCCGCCACGTCCACGCCTGCGCCGACCGCGCCGGCCGCGAAATAATCAGGACCTGCGTACGATGGCTCACGCCGCCGCCCACGATCATCACGATCACGACCACAAGCCCGGCTTCTTCGTCCGGTGGTTCTTCTCGACGAACCACAAGGACATCGGGACGCTCTACATCATCTTCGCGATCATCGCGGGGATCATCGGGGGCGCCCTGTCGGGCCTGATCCGCCTCGAGCTCGCCGAGCCCGGCATCCAGCTCTTCAGGGCCGGCAGCTGGCTTGCCCAGCTGGGCCTGATCGACGCGTCCAAGCACGGCTACAACGTGGTCGTCACCGGCCACGCGCTGATCATGGTGTTCTTCGTGGTCATGCCGGCCACCATGGGCGGCTTCGGGAACTGGTTCGTGCCGCTGATGATCGGCGCGCCGGACATGGCCTTCCCGCGGATGAACAACATCTCGTTCTGGCTGCTGATGGCCGCGTTCTCGCTGCTGGTGCTGTCGATGTTCGTCGACGGCGGCCCGGGCCGCGGCTTCGGCGGCGGCTGGACGGCCTATCCGCCGCTGTCCACCAGCGGTCACACCGGCCCGTCGATGGACCTGGCGATCCTGTCGCTGCACCTCGCTGGCGCCAGCTCGATCCTGGGCTCGATCAACTTCATCACCACGATCTTCAACATGCGCGCGCCGGGCATGACCCTGCACAACATGCCGCTGTTCGCATGGGGCGTGCTGATCACCGCCTTCCTGCTGCTGCTGTCGCTGCCGGTGCTGGCGGGCGCGATCACGATGCTGCTCACCGACCGCAACTTCAACACGCACTTCTTCGACGCAGCGGGCGGCGGCGACCCGGTGATGTACCAGCACCTGTTCTGGTTCTTCGGTCACCCCGAAGTGTACATCATGATCCTGCCGGGCTTCGGCATCATCAGCCACATCGTCTCGACCTTCTCGCGCAAGCCGGTCTTCGGCTACCTCGCGATGGCCTACGCCATGGTCGCCATCGGCTTCATCGGCTTCGTCGTGTGGGCGCACCACATGTACACGGTCGGCATGGGCATCGAACTGCGCGCCTACTTCGTGGCGGCCACCATGGTCATCGCGGTGCCTACCGGCGTGAAGATCTTCTCCTGGATCGCCACGATGTGGGGCGGCTCCATCGAGTTCAAGGTGCCGATGCTCTGGGCGATCGGCTTCATCTTCCTGTTCACCGTCGGCGGCGTCACGGGCGTGGTCCTGGCCAACGCCGGCATCGACTACAGCCTGCACGACACCTACTACGTGGTGGCCCACTTCCACTACGTGCTCAGTCTGGGCGCGGTGTTCTCGATCTTCGCGGGCTTCTACTACTGGTTCGAGAAGATGTGGGGCGTGAAGTACAACGAGATCCTGGGCGCGCTGCACTTCTGGATCACGTTCGTCGGCGTGAACCTGATCTTCTTCCCGCAGCACTTCCTGGGCCTCCAGGGCATGCCGCGCCGCTACGTCGACTATCCGGAAGCCTTCACCCTGTGGAACCAGGTGTCGACCTGGGGCTACTTCGTGACCATCGCCGGCGTCGGTGTCTTCCTGCTGCTCCTGCTGGAAGCCGCGGTGCGTCGCCGCAAGGCCGAGGCCAACCCGTGGGGCGAAGGCGCGACCACCCTGGAGTGGACGCTCCCCTCGCCGCCGCCGTTCCACCAGTTCAACGAACTGCCGGTGGTCAAGCCCGACAGCCACTGACTTCGGGCCTCACCGAACCTATCTGGGGGGCGCGTTCCGGAAACGGAGCGCGCCCTTCGGGCATCTAGAGAGTAGTATTGATGGCCATGGCCACGGTCCCGACCACCTCCGCCCGCGCCGCCCGGTGGCAGGACTACGTCCAGCTGCTGAAACCGCGCGTCATGTCGCTCGTGGTGTTCACGGCGGTGACCGGGCTCGTCTGCGCCGGCCAGCCGCTGAACCCGGTGCTCGGCGCGGTGGCCGTGCTCTGCATCGCGGTGGGCGCCGGCGCCTCGGGCGCGCTCAACATGTGGTACGACGCCGACATCGACGCCAAGATGCGCCGCACGCGCGGCCGGCCGGTGCCTTCGGGCAAGGTGCAGGGCGCCGACGCGGCGGCCCTCGGGATCGTGCTGTCGCTGTTCTCGGTGATGCTGATGGGCGTGGCGACCAACTGGCTGGCCGCCGGCCTGCTGGCCTTCACCATCGTCTTCTACGCCGTCGTCTACACGATGTGGCTCAAGCGCTGGACGACGCAGAACATCGTCATCGGCGGCCTGGCCGGGGCGCTGCCGCCGGTGATCGGCTGGGCTGCGGCCACGGGGACAACCCCGCTGAACGCCTGGCTCCTCTGCGCCATCATCTTCATGTGGACGCCGCCGCACTTCTGGGCGCTGAGCCTCTACACCAGCGAGGACTACGCCAAGGCCGGCGTGCCGATGATGCCGGTGGTGAAGGGCGCCTCGTCCACGCGCCTCCAGATCCTGGTCTACAGCCTGCTGCTCGTGCCGATCTGCGTCGCCCCGGCTTTCACGGGCCTCGGCGGTGCGGTGTACCTCGGAGTGGCGGGCCTGGGCGGCCTTGTGTTCCTGCTGCTGGCCTGGCGGCTGTTCCGCAGCCACGCCGGCGAGGCTGCCGACCCGCGCAACGACGACGGTCTCTATGACGTCCGGGCGGGGGCGCGCGATGCGCGCAACCTGTTCGCCTTCTCCATCCTGTACCTGGCGCTGCTGTTCGCCACCCTGCTGGGCGAGCACCTGGTCGGCGCCAATCCCCTGGAGGTGTTCTGACGATGGGAAATTCCTACGGCGAGGACCCCGAGGCCGCGAAGGCGCGCCGGGGCCGCAACATCGCCATCGCACTGGGCCTCGTGGCCTTCGTGATCCTCGTCTACGTCGTCACCATGGCCAGGATGGGCGCCAATGTCCTCGACCGACCCCTCTGATCCGATCCGCCGCCGCAACGTGCGCGTCGGCCTGACGGCGGGCGCGGTCTTCTTCGGCATGATCGGGGCGGCCTACGCCTCGGTGCCGCTCTACAGGATGTTCTGCCAGGTCACCGGCCTTGACGGCACGGTCCGCCGGGCCGAGGCCGCCCCGGACCAGGTCTTGGCCAAGACCGTCACCGTGCGCTTCGACGCCAATGTGCGCGACGTACCCTGGAAGTTCACCGCCGAGCAGACCTCGCAGCAGGTGAAGATCGGCGAGACCAAGATCGCCTTCTTCAAGGTCACCAACACCTCGGACAAGCCCGTCACGGCCCGGGCGACCTACAACGTCGTGCCCGAGCAGGCCGGGGCCTACTTCCAGAAGCTGCAGTGCTTCTGTTTCAACGACCAGACGATCGCCGCGGGCGCCACCGTCGAAATGCCGGTGCTCTACTTCATTGACCCGAAGTACGCCGCGGACATCAACACGCGGGGCAAGCCCGAGGTGACGCTGAGCTACACCTTCTTCCCGGTCGAAGGCGCGCAAGCCGCGGCCGAGCCGCCCAAGCGCGACAAGAAGGGCTGAAGCGGGCCGCCTTTCCCCCTTGGCGAACAGTCGGGCGGGGGGCTATAGCGTCCGCGACTAAGTGCGCGCGACTCTCGAAGGGCGCGCGTTAGGGGACAATTTGAGGGGTTGGCACCGCGATGGCCGCTGGCGTGAAGCACGACTACCACCTGGTTGATCCGAGCCCCTGGCCGCTGGTCGGGTCGGTGACGGCCGCGATCATGGCCATCGGCGGCGTGACGTGGATGAAGGGCCTGTTCGGCCTGCCCCAGCACACGTCCTGGCTCTTTTTCGCTGGTCTCGCGGGCGTGCTGTTCACGATGGTGGGCTGGTGGTCCGACGTCGTGAAGGAGGCCAACCGCGGCGACCACACCCCGGTCGTGTCGATCGGCCTGCGGTACGGCATGGTCCTGTTCATCGCCTCCGAGGTGATGTTCTTCGTCGCCTGGTTCTGGATGTTCTTCGAAATGGCCCTCTTCCACGGCCTGCGCACCCACGCGCCGATCGAGGAAGTCGCCGCCGCCTGGAAGACCTGGCCGCCGCAGGGCGTCGAGACGGTGCCGGCCTTCCAGCTGCCGCTGGTCAACACCCTGATCCTGCTGCTCTCGGGCACCACGGTGACCTGGGCCCACCACGCGCTGCAGGTCGGCGACCGCAAGAGCGCCAAGGTCGGCCTGCTGCTGACGGTGCTGCTGGGCGCGACCTTCACCGCGATCCAGGCCTACGAGTACCACCACATCCTCGAGCACAAGTACTTCTTCGGCGCCGAGGGCGCGGCCAACTCGGGCCTCTACGGCTCCACCTTCTTCATGGCCACCGGCTTCCACGGCTTCCACGTGCTGATCGGCACCATCTTCCTGCTGGTCTGCCTGATCCGCCTGATGGGCAAGGGCTTCACGCCGAAGCAGCACTTCGGCTTCGAGGCGGCCGCCTGGTACTGGCACTTCGTCGACGTGGTGTGGCTGTTCCTGTTCGCCTTCGTCTACGTGGTGTTCGGCGGCCCGGCCCACTGAGGCCGGGGCGATGAGCGCGCCCAACCCGCTGATGGCCGGCGCCGCCGGGCGCTGTCCCAACTGCGGGGAGGGCCACCTCTTCGAAGGCTTCTTGAAGGTCGCGCCCGCGTGCGAGGCCTGCGGCTACGACTACTCCAAAGCTGACAGCGGCGACGGCCCTGCGGTGTTCGTGATCCTGATCGCGGGCTTCGTGGTGGCCTTCGCCGCTTTGTTCACAGAGTTCACCGTCCACCCGCCGATCTGGGTGCACATGGTCCTGTGGATCCCCGCGACCCTGATCGTCTCCCTTGGCCTGATGCGTCCTTTCAAGGGCCTGATGCTCGCGGCCCAGTTCATGAACAAGGCCTCCGAGCATCGCCGTGGCGAATGAGTTGGCCGCGCGGGAGCGCCGGGGATTCCCGGTCGGCCTGACCCTCGCCACGGTCGTCTCCCTGGTGATCCTGATCGGCCTGGGGACCTGGCAGCTCCAGCGACTGGCCTGGAAGGAACAGGTCCTCGCCCGCATCGCCGCCCTGCAGTCCGCGCCCGCGCGCCCGGCGGCCGAGGTGCTGGCCTCAGGCGCCCGGAGCGCCGACCTCGACTTCACGCGCGTCACAGCCGACTGCCCGGGGCTCGCCACCGCGCCCTTCCTCGAACTCTACGCCGTGCGCGACGGCCAGGCCGGCGTGCGGCTGATCTCGGCCTGCCGGCTCGCCGCGCCCCCCTACGCCAGCATCCTCGTGGACCGCGGCTTCGTCGCTGACACCGTCTCGGCCCGCCCGCCGGTGGATGCGACCGCGACCGCCCCCACCACGATCACCGGCGTCCTGCGGGCGGCCGAGCCGGCCAACAGCTTCTCGCCGGCCAACACCCCTGGCCGCTGGTACGTCCGCGACGCCAAGGCCATGGCCGCCCAGTTGGGGGCTCCTGCGCCGGCGCCGCAATTCCTCATGGCCGAGACCTCGACCAACCCGGACTGGAAGGCGCTGGTCCCCGCGCCCGTGCCGGTCAACATCGCCAATCGCCACCTGGAGTACGCCCTGACCTGGTACGGCCTTGCCGCCGCCCTGCTCGGCGTCTATGCCGCCGTGCTTTTCAAACGCCGGAAGGGCTGATGCGCTACGTCTCCACCCGCGGCCAGGCCCCCTCGGTCGGCTTCACCGACGCCGTGCTCGGCGGCCTCGCTCCCGACGGCGGCCTCTACGTTCCCGAAGCCTGGCCGACGTTCACGCGCGAGGAGCTCGCCGGCTTCGCGGGCCGGCCGTACGCGGAGGTCGCGGCCAAGGTGCTGGGCGCCTTCGCGGGCGACGAGATTCCGGCCGCGGACCTGCGCGCCATGTGCGACGAGGCCTACGCCACGTTCAGCCACGCCGCCGTCGTGCCGCTGGTGCAGATCGGCCCCGAGCAGTTCATCGGCGAGCTGTTCCACGGCCCGAGCCTGGCGTTCAAGGACGTGGCGATGCAGATCCTCGCCCGGCTTTACGACCACATCCTGGGCCGACAGGGCCGCAAGCAGACCATCCTCTGCGCCACCTCGGGCGACACCGGCGGCGCGGCGGTCGAGGCGTTCCGGGGCGCCAAGAATGTCGGCGTGGTGGTGATGTTCCCGGAAGGGCGCATCTCGGAAGTGCAGCGCCGCTTCATGACCACGGCCGAGGAAAAGAACATCGCCTGCGTCGCGGTGAAG
>JBKOYY010000095.1:0-17557 GCA_046725615.1 Pseudomonadota bacterium | reverse complement strand
GCCTCGACCAGCGGCGTCTTCACATAGCCGGGGCAGATGGCGTTGACGGTGACGCCGCTGCGCGCCAGCTCCAGGGCGGTCGACTTGGTGAAGCCCACGACGCCGTGCTTGGCGGCCACATAGGCGGACTTGAACGGCGAGGCGACGAGGCCGTGCGCCGAGGCCAGGTTGATGATCCGGCCGCGGCCCTGGGCCTTCATGATCGGCACGGCGTGCTTGGTGGCGTGGAAGGTGGACGACAGGATCACCGCGATCAACAGGTCCCACTTCTCGTCCGGAAACTCGTCCACCGGCGCCACGTGCTGCAGGCCGGCGTTGTTGACCAGGATGTCCAACCGTCCGAACTCGCGATGGGCGAAGGCGATCAGGTCGGCGATCTCGGCCGGCTTGGTCATGTCAGCGCCGTGATACAGCACCCGCGCGCCACCGGCCGCCGAGGCCTCCATCGCCGCGCGGTCAGCCTCGATCTTCGCGGGATCGCCGAAACCGTTGAGAACGACGCTGACGCCCTGGCCGACCAGCGCCTGGGCCAGGCCCTGTCCGATGCCGCTGGTGGAGCCGGTCACCACGGCCGCGTGGCCCTGGAGGCGGAAATCGACGGCCATTTCAGGCCTCCTTGCGTTGCTGGCTCGGCGGCAGGGGCTGCGGCCGGGAGAAGATGAAGGTGTCGTCGGAGGACAGGCCCGGCTGGAAGCGGTAACCGTCGACGTCGAACCCGCGCAGGTCACCCACGCGCTCGATCCGGTTGTCGATGGCGTAGCGCGCCATCATCCCGCGGGCGCGCTTGGCGTAGAAGGAGACGATCCGGGCCTCGCCATCCTTTTCCTCCAGGAAGCGGCAGGAGACGACCGGCAGCCCGAGGGCCGCCCGGTCCACCGCGCCGAAGTATTCCTCGCTGGCGCAGTTCACGAGCGTGCGGTCCTTGTGGCCCTGGGCGGCCTCGTTGAGCGCCTCGGCGATCCGCGGCCCCCAGAAGTCGTAGAGGCTGCCGCCGCGCCTGGTCTTGATCCGCACGCCCATCTCGAGCCGGTAGGGCTGGATGGCGTCGAGCGGACGCAGCACGCCGTAAAGACCGGACAGGATCCGCACGTGGTCCTGCGCCCAGGAGAGGGCCTTTCGGTCGAGCTGGCGCGCCTTCAGGCCCGCATAGACGTCGCCGTTGAAGGCGAAAGCGGCCTGCAGACCGTCCTCGCTGGCCGGGTCGAAGGCCTGGAACCGCTCGCGGTTGAGCTGCGCCAGGCTGTCCGACAGGCCCATCATCTTCTTCAGGTCGACGGCGCGGAGCTTGCGGGTCGTCTGGGCGAGTTCCGCCGTCTGGTCCGCCATCTGCGGCAGGGTGAGCGGCGCGGACTCCGGGCCGGCAGCGAAGTTCAGCGCCTTGGCCGGGGAGAGCACGATCAGCATCGGCGCTCCTTAGCCGTGAGTTGGCGCCGGCGCCAAGGGCGGGCGGCCGCTCTGCGACGACCTCGAACTTGTGCGCCCCGTTTGGGTCAGCCATGAGAAGGCATGAGGCCGATCCGCAACGACCGCGCGCTGCTCAGCCTGATCGCGGGGTTCGCCCTGCTGGCGACCCTCGTCATGGGGACCGTGTGGCTTAGCGCACTCCAGGACGCAGCCGCGCAGCGCGTGCAGCATACGCTGGGGGTGGACGGGCGCCTGACCGATGTCCTCTCGACCCTGCAGGATGCGGAGACCGGCCAGCGTGGCTACCTGCTGACGCATCGCTCCGTCTTCCTGGAACCCTACGAGCGCGCGGCGACCACGCTGGACCGACAGATCACCGACCTGCAGCAGGCGGTCGCCGACCATCCCGCGCAGGCGGAGCGGGTGAAGCGCCTGCGGGCGGCGGCCTCGGCCCGCGCCAGCCTGCTCAAGGCCAACCTCGAACGGGCCAATCGGGGCGAGCCGGTCGAGAGCTTCGCTGGCGAGCTGGAACGCGGACGCCGCTACATGGACGAGATGCGCGCGGTCATCGCCGAGATGAAGGCCGAGGAGGCGCGCCTGCTGGAGGTCCGCGCCGCGGGAGCCAAGCTGCAGGGCGGCCTGCTACGCGCCGCCCTGATCGTCACGGGCCTCGCGGTCCTGGCGCTGGGAAGCATGGCGTTCGTCGATGGCCGCCGCCGGCTCCGCAGCGCCGTGGAGGCGCGCAACTCCCTCGCCGCGGCGAACGCCCGGCTGGAGGAGGAAGCCCGCAGCCGGGAAGCCGCCGAGGCGCAGGTCCGCCAGTTCCAGAAGATGCAGGCGATCGGCCAGCTCACGGGTGGCATCGCGCACGATTTCAACAACATGCTGGCCATCGTCATCGGCTCGCTGGACCTCGCCAAGCGCCGGCTCAAGACCGACCCCACTCGCGCCGAGGGTTGCATCGACAACGCCCTGGAGGGCGCCAACCGCGCGGCGCAGCTCACCGCCCGCCTGCTCGCCTTCTCCCGCCAGCAGCCGCTGGACCCCAAGGTGCTGGACGTCAACAAGCTGGTCGGCGGCATGTCGGAGCTGCTGCGCCGGACGATCGGCGAAAACATGCGGGTGGAGACGGTGCTGGCCGGCGGCCTCTGGCGCACCTTCGCCGACCCCGCGCAGCTCGAGAACGCCATCGTCAACCTGTGCGTCAACGCCCGGGACGCCATGCCCGACGGCGGCCGGCTGACCATCGAGACCGCCAACGCGCACCTGGACGACGACTACGCCGCCGCCAACACCGACGTGCAGGCGGGCCAGTACGTGATGGTCTCAGTGACCGACACCGGCACCGGCATGCCGCCCGAGGTGGTCGAGCGCGCCTTCGATCCCTTCTACACGACCAAGGGCGCCGGCCGGGGCACGGGCCTGGGGCTCAGCCAGGTGCATGGCTTCGTCAAGCAGAGCCAAGGCCACGTGAAGATCTATTCCGAGCCCGGCGTCGGCACGTCGATCAAGATCTACCTGCCGCGCAACATGGGCGAGCTGGAGGCGCTGGACAGCCAGCAGCGGCCGGTCGGCGAACTGCCCCACGGCAAGCCGGACGAGATCGTCCTGGTGGTGGAGGACGACGAGCGCGTGCGGCATCTCTCGGTCGATGCCTTGCGGGAGCTCGGCTACACCGTGGTCCAGGCGGCCGACGCCGGCCAGGCCATGACCGTCCTGACCCTGCAGCCGCGGGTCGACCTGCTGTTCACCGACGTGGTCATGCCCGACCTGGACGGCCGGCGGCTGGCGGACAAGGCGCGCGAGCAGCGTCCGGGCCTCAAGGTGCTCTACACCACCGGCTACACGCGCAACGCCATCGTCCACAACGGGATGCTGGACGCCGACGTCGCGTTCCTGCCGAAGCCCTTCACCATCGAGCAGCTCGCCCGCAAGATCCGCCAGGTGCTGGATAGCTAGAACAGGACCCGCGGATTGAGGATGCGCTTGGGGTCCAGCGCCTGGCGGATGGCGCGCTGGGCATCCAGCTCGACCGGCGACTTGTAGCGCGCGCCCTCGGCCGTCTTCATCGCCCCCAGGCCGTGCTCGGCGCTGATCGAACCGCCCAGGCCGGCCACCAGGTCGTGGACGATCCGCGAGCCCTGGTCGCGGAGGGCCGAATGGGCCGCGTCCGACCCGCCGTCGGGACGCAGGACGTCGTAGTGGATGTTGCCGTCGCCCACGTGGCCGAAGGCGGCGATCCGCGCCCCGGGAACCAGCGCCCGCACGGCGGCCGAGGCTTCCGCCAGGAACCGCGGAACCTGGCTGACCGGCACCGCCACATCGTGCTTCCAGGTGGCGCCCTCGGGCTTCTGGGCCGGCGACTGGTTTTCACGGATGGCCCACAGCGCCTTGGTCTGCGCTTCGGTCTGGGCGACCACGGCGTCGCGGACGAGGCCGTCGTCCAGGCCCCGCGCCAGGAAGCGTTCCATCGCCGCCTCGCCGGATCCGGGCTCGCCCGAGGCGAACTCGGCCAGCACGTACCAGGGATGCGGCGCGGCCAGCGGGTCGCGCGTGCCGGCGATGTTCTTCAGGGTGAACTCGACCCCCAGCCGGCCCATCAGCTCGAAGGCCTCGACCGCGCCGCCCGTCTCGTCCTTGGCGCGGGCGAGCAGGCGAATGGCGTCGTCCGGCGTCCCGACCCCGATCATCGCCACCGCGCGCGACACCATCACAGGGTAGAGCTTCAGCGCCGCGGCCGTGACGACCCCCAGGGTGCCCTCCGCCCCGATCAGCAGCTGCTTGAGGTCGTAGCCGGTGTTGTCCTTCCGCAGGCGCTTGAGGCCGTTCCAGACCTCGCCATTGGGCAGCACCGCCTCCAGCCCCAGCACCAGGTTGCGGGTCATGCCGTAGCGCAGCACCTGGGTGCCGCCGGCGTTGGTGGAAACCGCGCCGCCCACGGTCGCCGAGCCCTCCGACGCCAGCCCGATCGGAAACCGGCGGCGCACCTCGGCGGCCGCCTCGTGGACCCGCGCCAGGGTGACGCCCGCCTCGGCGACGATGGCGTCGTCCAGGGCGTCCACCTCGCGGATCGCCGCCAGGCGCTCGGTGGACAGCAGGATCTCGCCCTGCGGGATCTGGCCGCCGACAAGGCCCGTGTTGCCGCCCTGGACGGTGATCGGCTGGCCAGCCTCGAAACAGATTCCGACCACCGCGGCCACCTCGTCGGTGGTCCGGGGCAGGGCCAGGAACGGCGTGGTCCCGATCCAGCGATCGCGCCATTCCACCAGCTTCGGCGCGATGCGCTCGGCGTCTTCGCTGAATCCGCCCGGCCCCAGCACGGCCTTCAGGCGCGAGATCACATCGGCGGGCACGGGCGCGGTCATGGGCGGAATTCTAGGACTTCGCGCCCTAGCCCACAAACCCGGCCGCGCGCTTCAGGCGGTCGTTGATCGCTTCGCCGAGGCCTTCGTGCGGGATGGGGGCGACGGCGATGCCGGCCGGGGCCGTGCGGTCGGCGGCGCGGAGGAAGGCGAAGAGATTGGCGGCCGCCTCGGCCAGGTCGCCGCCGGGACTGAGGTTCCACGGGCCCGCGCCGGCCGGACCGAAGGACAGCCAGGCCTCGCCGGGCCGGGGCGCGTCGGCCTCCAGGCGCACGGGCGCGTTGGGGGCGTAGTGGCGCGCAAGACGGCCCGGCGAGCGCTTGGCGTCGTCCTCCGCTTCCGCCAGCGGTCCGACGACAGACTCGATCTCGGCCCGCGTCACCGCGCCCGGTCGCAGCAGGCGCGGCTGGTCCAGGAGGGCCACGACGGTGGACTCCAGGCCCACGGCGCAGGAACCGCCCTCCAGCGCGGCGGCGGCGGCACTGCCCGTCTCTTCCACCGCGTCGGCGAACGTTGTGGGGCTGGGCCGCCCCGAGCGGTTGGCGGACGGCGCGACCACCGGCCGGCCCAACGCCGCGATGAGCGCGTGGGCGAGCGGATGGCCGGGTGCGCGCACTGCGACGGTGTCCAGGCCCGCCCGCGCCAGGTCGCACACCGCCGCCTCGTCCGCCACGGGCAGCACCAGGGTCAGGGGTCCGGGCCAGAAGCGAGCCGCCAGCGCCTCGGCGCGCGGGTCGAACCGGGCGATGCGCCGCGCCATCGCCAGGTCGGCGACGTGGGCGATCAGCGGGTTGAAGCTGGGCCGGCCCTTGGCGGCATAGACCGCAGCGACCGCGCGCGGGTTGGCGGCATCCGCGGCCAGGCCGTAGACCGTCTCGGTCGGCATCAGCACGAGGCCGCCGTCGGCCAGGGCCTTCGCCGCGTCGGCGAGATGGGATGGGGGCAGTGTTCCGCTCACCGGCGCTCGTTACACCGGCCGCGCCGGCGCGCCTACTTCCGGACGAACTCCACCTCGAAGGCCAGGTCGATCGCGTCGCCGGTGACCAGGCGGCCCGAGGTCATCCCGTGCTCCGACCGCCGCACCTTGCCGCGGCCGGAGAACCGCAGGCGGCCGGGTTCGACGTCCCTCAGGGTCACGTCCAGCACCAGCGGCCGCGTCACCCCATGCAGCGTGAGGTCGCCGCTCAGCACGCCCCGGCCCTCGGCGCCCGGCCGGTAGCTGCGGGACCGGAAGTCTATGCTCGGGTAGCGGTCCGGCTCGAACAGGGCCAGCGCCGCCCGTACCGCCGCCTTGTCGGGCGCCCCGATCGAGCGGGGATCCACCGAGATCGCCACCGGCGAGCCGGCGAGATCGGCCGGGTCGTGGTCCAGCCGCCCGCTCAGGCTGCGGAACGTCAGGGTGTAGTGGTAGAGCCCGCCAAACAACGCGGCCCGGGCGGCCAGGGTCGAATGCGCCGGGTCGAGGCGATAGACGCCGGCGGACGCCACGGCGGGATCGGGCGCGGCGCACGCCGGAGCCATGGGCGCGAGGGCCGCGAGCAGCGGAGCCAGGACGGCGATCAGGCGGCGCAGCTTGGGCAATGGGTCCTCCCGGCGCGACATCCTACCCGGCCTGAGAAATTTTGCGTGCGCGTCCCGCGCCCCGCGCACTAGAACGCGGCCGAGCTTTCAGAGGACGTCCATGACCTTCCGCGCCCCCGTCCGCGACCTGGCCTTCGCCCTGAAGACCATCGGCCATCCCGAGCTGCTGGCCAGCGCCTTTCCCGACCTGGACGAGGACACCGTGCAGGCCGTGCTGGAGGCCGCCGGCGCCTTCGCCGACAACGAGCTCGCGCCACTGAACCGCAAGGGCGACCAGGAGGGCGCAAAGTACGCCAACGGCGCAGTCACCGCCGCGCCCGGCTTCGCCGACGCCTACCGCGCCTTCGTGGAGCAGGGCTGGAACTCCCTCTCCGCCCCGCCCGAGCACGGCGGCCAAGGTCTTTCCAAGGCCATGGAGCTGGCCGTCTTCGAGATGGTCCACGCGGCCAACATGGCCTTCGGCCTCTGTCCCATGCTGACCCAGGGCGCCATCGAGGCCCTGACGCAGCACGGCACGGAACGCCAGAAGGCGCTGGTGCTGCCCAAGCTGGTGTCGGGCGAGTGGACCGGCGCCATGTGCCTGACCGAGCCGCAGGCCGGCTCGGACCTCGCGGCCCTGACGTCGATCGCCCGGCCGGACGGCAAGGGCGGCTGGCTTCTGTCGGGCCAGAAGATCTTCATCACCTGGGGCGACCACGACGCGGCGGACAACATCTGCCACCTGATCATCGCGCGCACGCCCGACGCCCCGCCCGGGGTGAAGGGCATCAGCCTGTTCCTGGCCAACAAGTTCCGGGTGAAGGACGACGGCTCGCTGGGCCCGCGCAACAGCTTCCGCCCCGCCTCCATCGAGCACAAGCTGGGCATCCACGGCTCTCCCACCTGCGTCATGGTCTACGAGGACGCCGAGGCCGAGCTGGTGGGCGAACTGGGCCAGGGCTTGGCCCACATGTTCATCATGATGAACGCCGCCCGCCTGCAGGTGGGCGTGCAGGGCGTCGCCATCGCCGAGCGGGCGTTCCAGCAGGCGCTGGCCTTCAGCCAGGAGCGCGTGCAGGGCCGCACGGCCTGGAGCGGCGACGGCCTCTACGGGCACCCCGACGTGCGCCGCACCCTGATGCTGTCGAAGGCGAAGATCGAAGCCGCGCGCGGCATCTGCCTGACCACCGGCGTCCTGGCCGACGTCGCCCACCGCGCCGAGACGCCCGAGGCGCGGGCCGCCGCCAAGGCGCGGCAGGAGTTGCTGACCCCCATCGCCAAGGCCTGGTCCACCGACGTGGGCGTCGAGGTCGCGTCGGCCGGCGTTCAGGTGCATGGCGGCATGGGCTTCATCGAGGAGACCGGCGCGGCCCAGCACTATCGCGACGCCCGCATCGCCCCGATCTACGAGGGCACCAACGGCATCCAGGCCATCGACCTGATCGGCCGCAAGGTGCGCTCGAACGGCGGCGAGACCCTGCGCGCCCTTTGCGCCGAGATCGCCCTGACAGCCGACGCCCTGAACGAAGCGGCCGGACTCGCGCCCGTGGGCCGACGGCTTGCGGCCGGTGTGGCGGCGCTGGAACGCGCGACCGACTGGCTGCTGCAGGCCGAGAACACCGCGGCCCTGGCGGCGGCGACGCCGTTCCTGAAGCTGGCGGGCGATGTGGTGGGCGGCTGGATCCTGGGCCGCCAGGCCCTGGCGGCGGCCGGCGCGGACGATCCCTGGCTGCAGAGCAAGGCCGCCCTGGCGCGCGTCTACGCCAGCCAGGTGCTGGCCCTGGCGCCCGGCCTGGCCGACGGCCTCACCGAGAGTGCGGACGACCTGGAGGCCACGCCCGCCTCGGCGCTCGCCGGATAGGATAGGCGACTCAACCTTCGCGTTCGCCAACGGTTTACCTCCGCCGGCCTAAAGCTTGGCCATCGGGGGAGTACGACAATGCGTGGGGCCAGGTCGGACGAAGCGAGCGCGACGCCCGTCGCCGCAGGCGTCGTCGACGTCAACCTCACGACCTACCAGCTCGCCCTGGGCGCCTTCCGCCTGCCCGTGACGGTCCATGCGCTGGCCAACGGGCTCTCCGCCCTCGGCGTCCTGATGCTTGGCCACCCCGTGCTGGCCGCCTGCCTGTTCCTCGGCGCCACCGCCTTCGACGCGGCGATGCAGCGGATTCTCGCCCACTGGTTCGAAACCAGCGCCGGGGCCGACGAGGCGGCCGGGCGGCGCAACCTGGCCCTCCTCTGCCTTGTCCGGACGCTGGTCTACACGGCGCCCACCTTCGCCATGGTGCTGGTGGCGCGTGAGGTCCCCGAGCTGATCCTGTTCGGCCTCCAGATGGCGACCCTGCTGATGGTCGCCGGCGGAGCCAGCCCGTTGTCCCGCGCGGTGTTCTGGGCGTTCGCCGCCCCGCTGACGGTGGAGGTGCTGGTCGTCGTCGCAGCCCTGGTTCCACCGATGGCGGCGCTGGCGCTTGCGCCCGCGGCGCTCGTCCTTCTGGCGATCTGCGCGATCTCGGCCAGCGGCGCCTCCACCACCATCGCCAACTGGCACCGGGCCTTTATCCAGAGCGTCGCCGAGCGGGCCGCCGCAGACGCCGCCCGCGAGGCCGCGGCCGAGGCCGGCCAGGCCCGTTCCGCCTTCCTGGCGACCATGAGCCACGAGATCCGCACGCCCATGAACGGCGTGCTGGGCATGGCCCAGGTGCTGCGGCGCGACGAGACCGACCCCGTCCAGGCCGAGAGGCTCGACGTGCTGATCCAGTCGGGCGAACACCTGATGTCGATCCTCAACGATGTGTTGGACGTGACCCGGATCGACGCGGGCCGCCTGGAGATCACGCCCTCGGCCACCGACCTGCGCACGCTGCTGGAGCAGCTCGTCGACTTCTGGACGCCCCAGGCGTCGGAACGCGGGCTGCGGCTCAGCCTGCAGATGACCGACGACGTCCCGGCCTGGGTGCTCGCCGACAGCGTTCGCCTTCGGCAGATCCTGTTCAACCTCGTGGGCAACGCCCTCAAGTTCACCACCGAAGGGTCGGTCGAGGTGATAGCCCACGCCCTGCGGCGCGGCCCGGCGGAGGCGCAGGTGCGCTTGTCCGTGCGCGACACCGGGCCCGGTATCGCCGAGAAGCACCTGCCGACCCTGTTCGAGCGCTTCTCCCAGGCCGACCGCGCGGATGACCGACGCCACGGCGGGGCGGGCCTGGGCCTCGCCATCGTGCGCCAGCTCGCAGAACTGATGGACGGCCGCGTCTGGGTGGAGAGCGAGATCGGCCGGGGATCGACGTTCCACCTGGATCTGCCCCTGCCGCTGCCCCAGGCGCCGATGGAGAGCCGCGCGGCGCCCGCCGAAGGTCCGGCGCCGGCGCTTTCCGCCATCAGGGTGCTGGCGGTCGACGACAACCCGGTGAACCTGCTGGTCCTCGACCAGCTCCTCTCCAGCCTGGACCTGACCGTGGTCCGGGCCGTCGACGGTCCCGAGGCCCTTGAGGCCCTGGCGGCGGCGCCGTTCGACCTGGTCCTGACCGACATCCAGATGCCGGGCATGACCGGGCTGGAGTTGCTGCGCCGGCTGCGCGCCGCGCCCGGGCCGAACCGGACGACGCCGGTGGTCGCCCTTACGGCCGACGTCACTTCGGGCGGGCGGCAGCGCTATCTCGACCAGGGCTTCACGGACCACAGCGCCAAGCCGATCGCCCTGGACGACCTGCTCCAGGCCATGAACCGCGCGCTCTCGGCCGCGCCGGTCGCCGCCGTCGAGGTGGCCTGACCCTCAGGCCGCCTGGAGCGACGGCAAGTCGTGCAGGCTGGGGTCGAGGCCCTTGCCCATCAGGTCGATGAAGTTGTCGCGGTAGAAGGCCCGCCGCCCGGCGTCGCTCACGCCCGCCAGGCTGTCGTTGAAGCGCTTGAGCGGATTGCGGCCGCCTTCGACGTGCGGATAGTCCGAGCTGAACAGCACCATCTCCTGGCCGGCGTTGGCCATGATCCAGGCGACGTCCTCGTGCGGATAGGGCGTGACCCGGAGCTGGCGGCGCAGGATCTCGGAAGGGGTGGCTGAAAGCCGCTGCAGCCGCTCCTCCCGGCCGAAGGCGGCGCAGCCGGAGTCGAGGAACTTCATCAGGCTTGGCAGCCAGGAGGCGCCGAGCTCGATGGCGCCGAACTTCAACCGCGGGAAGCGGTCGAACACGCCGTCAATGACCAGGGCCGAGAGGGTCTGCCAGATGCTGAGCGGGATCGCCATGAAGGTCAGCGAGGTGAAATTCTCGTCGCCGCCGTGGAAGTCCTTCACGTAGGGCAGGCCGTTCTCGAGGTAGTCCTTGGCCATTTTCTCCTCGCCGCCCACGTGGAAGAGGATCGGCAGGCCGGCCTCCTCGGCAACCGCCCAGAGCGGGTCCAGCTCGCGGTGACTGGGCGAGAAACCCGGGGGATGGCGCGAGGGGACGACCAGTCCCTTGGCGCCCAGCGCGATGGCCTCGCGGGCGATCTGCGGCGCGCGCTGGCGGTCGATCAGCGGGACGTAGCCCGTGGCCAGCAGGCGGCGGTCGACGGCGCAGAACTCCGTCATCATGCGGTTGTGGGCGCGGGCCGCCTCCAGCGCCAGCTCCACTTCCCCCATCTGCTCGAGCCCCCAGTTCGACAGGCAGGCGGTGGTGAACACGAGCTGGCTGGCGAAGCCCAGGTAGTCCAGCGTCGCCGGCCGGTCGTCGGCGCGGAAGGCGCCCAGCGCCTCATAGTTCTTGCGCAGCAGGATGTTGGCCTCGGCCCCGGCGCGGAACTCGGGATCGTCGTGGCGGTCCGACGCCTTGGAGAACCACTCGGGCAAGACGTCCTTGCGGCCGGTCTTCTCGACGAACGCAGCCCGGTGCTTCGGGTCGATGTAGTGGTGGATCGTGCCGGGCAGCTCCATGATGTGGCTGTCGGCGTCGTGGATCGTCTGGCCTTCGACGTACGCCATGGCGCATCCTCCCCCTATGTCGTCTTCTGCTTCCCGGCATTCCGGACCTTCGATCGCGGACCGTCAAGGGTTCTGGACCCGGCACCCCACGGCCGTGGCGCGCGACCTGATCGGGTGGGAGGTATTGGTGGACGGTGTCGGCGGCCGGATCGTCGAAACGGAGGCCTATCACCACGATGACCCGGCCTCGCACAGCTACAGCGGCCCGACGACGCGCAACGCGGTGATGTTCGGCCCGGTGGGCCGGGCCTACGTCTACCGCTCGTATGGCATCCACTGGTGCCTGAACTTCGTCTGCGGGGAGGATCCGGGCAGCGCTGTGCTGATCCGGGCGATCGAGCCGACGGCGGGACTGGAGGCCATGGCCGCCCGGCGGGGCCTCGCCGACCCGCGGGCGCTCTGCTCGGGCCCCGGCAAGCTGTGCCAGGCGCTGGCCGTCACCCGCGAGCACGACGGCCTTTCGCTGGAAGCGCCGCCGTTCGCGCTGCGGGAAGGCCGCACGCGGGCTGTGGTCGCCGGCCCGCGCATCGGGATCACCAAGGGCGCCGAGACGCCCTGGCGCTTCGGAGAGGCCGGCTCACGGTTCCTGAGCCGGCAGTTTCCGAAGGTCTGACTAGAGCTGGGCCAGCATGTAGTCGGCGGCCGAGACCTTGAATTCGCCGCCCTGCTCGACGTTCAGCTCCTTCACGACGCCGTCCTTGACGATCATCGAGTAGCGCTGCGAGCGCTTGCCCATGCCGAATTTGCTGCCGTCCATCGACAGCCCCACGGCGTCGGTGAAGGCGCCGTTGCCGTCGGCCAGCATGACGATGTCATCGCCCACCGCCTGGTCCTCGCCCCAGGCGCGCATGACGAAGGCGTCGTTCACCGACAGGCAGGCGATCTCGTCGACGCCCTTGCCCTTCAGGTCGGGCGCGTGCTGCTTGAAGCCCGGCAGGTGCTTGGCCGAGCAGGTGGGCGTGAAGGCGCCTGGCACGGCGAACAGCGCCACGGTCTTGCCCTTGAAGAAATCCTCGCTCTGGATCGGCTTCGGCCCCTCGGCGGTCGCCTGAGTGAGGGTCACGTTCGGCAGCTTGTCGCCCACTTTAATCGTCATCGGGTCCTCCATCCGGTTGGTCAGCTGAAATAGCCGAGAACCGGCGGCGGCCGTAACCACGATTTCTGGCGCCGGTTCCTCGGTTCGCCCTTGATGTCGCCGCGATCCGGCCGAATCTGTACGGCGATGGAAGGGCGTTTCCTCTCAGGCAAGCTGCTGATCGCCATGCCGGGGATCGGCGACCCGCGGTTCGAACGTGCGCTGATCTTCGTCTGCGACCATGACGCCGACCACGCCATGGGCATCGCGGTGAACCGGCCCGTGGAGGGCCTGACCGTGCCCGACCTGCTGGAGCGGCTGGAGATCGAGGTCAGCGAGGACGCGCCCGAGAGCCTCGTCCTGCTAGGCGGTCCGGTGGAGATGGAGCGCGGCTTCGTCCTGCACACGGACGACTTCCACGCCGAGCACAGCCTGGTGGTGGAGGGCGGCGTGACGCTCACCACCACCCGAGAGGTGCTGGAGGCCATGGGCGCCGCCGACGGACCTCCCCGGCGGGCGGTTCTGGCGCTGGGCTACGCCGGCTGGGGCGCCGGCCAGTTGGAGCAGGAGATCCGCCAGAACGTCTGGCTCACCGTCGACGCCGACGAGGACCTGGTGTTCGACGGGGGCCATGAGACCAAGTGGGCCCGGGCGCTGGGCAAGCTGGGCATCGACCCCAAGTTCCTGAGCGCCGAGGCCGGCCGGGCGTAGGAGGCTACCCGCGCGCCTTCACCGGCGCGGCGCCGTCGACATAGCTCTCGTTCAGGTAGACCTCGGCCTCCTGAGCGCTGAGCGCCGGGGCATAGCCGAAGCCCTGGCCGTAGTCGCAGCCCAGGGCCAGGAGCTGGCGGGCCATGCCGGCGTTCTCGACGCCCTCGGCCACCACCTCCATGTCGAGGTCCTGGCCCAGCTTGACGACCGACGAGACGATCTTGGCCGAACCCTCGTTGGTGGCCATCGTCCGGACGAAGTAGCGGTCGATCTTCAACGTGTCGAAGGGCAGCCGGGTGAGGTAGCTCAGCGACGAGAAGCCCGTGCCGAAGTCGTCCAGCGCCAGGGCCGCGCCGGCGGCGCGCAGGCTGCGCAGCACCACGGCGGCCCTGTCGGGGTCGCGCATGACGTCGCTCTCGGTGACTTCCAGCTTCAGCGCCCCCGGCGGCAGGCCGGTCTCGCGGCGGATCTGCTCCACGTCGGCCACCAGGTCGGGGCGGTCGATCTCGCCGGTGGAGAGGTTCACGGCCACGGTCAGTTCGCCGGCCGCGAGGTGGCGCTGGCGCCAGACCGCGAGCTGCCGCGAGGCCTCGCGCATCATCATCGCGCCCAGCTCGGCCATCAGGCCCATCTCGTCGCACAACGGCAGAAACTGCTCGGGCATCAAGAGGCCGCGCCGCGGATGGCGCCACCGCACCAGCGCCTCGAAGCCCGAGAGGGCGCCGGTCGAGAGCCGCACGATCGGTTGGTAGAAGGGGGTCAGTTCGCCCCGCCGCAGGGCGCCCTTGAGGTCGCCCTCGAGCGCTAGGCGCGACAGGCCGTCGGTCTCCAGGCCCCGACCGTAGGCGGCGGCGCCGCCGCGGCCGTTGCTCTTGGCGGATTCCACCGCCAGTTCGGCCCGGCGCAGCAGTTCGGCGGCCTCGGGGGCGTCCTCGCCGCCCGTCGCCTCGACGGCGCCGATGGAGAGCGTGGGATGGATGTCGAAGCCGGCCACCCGCAGCGGCTGCTCCAGCGCCCGGCGGAGGGCCTCGGCGCCCGGCGACATGCCGACCGGCGCGAGGGTCGCGAACTCGTCCTCGCCGATCCGCGCCAGGAGGGCGCCGGGCGGGAAGGCCGCGGCCAGGCGCGAGCCCAGGGCGGCCAGCACCAGGTCGGCGCGCTCGTGGCCCAGGGCCTCGTTCAGGCGACGCAGGCGGTCGAGGTCGGCGACGATCAACTCGTGCTGGCCCGGGACCATCAGGCGCTCGCGCGCCAGGGCGATGAAGCTCTTGCGGTCGGCCAGGCCCGTCAGGTGGTCGAGGCCGCTGGCGGCGAAGCGCATCTCGGCGGCGACCACGCCGGCGGCGCGCACCCCCTCTTCCAGCCAGACCCCGCGCCAGACGCAGGGCTCGCCGCCCCGCAGGCGGAGGCGCACGGCCACCTCGCCGCCCGGCTCCTGCACGCGCAGGATATCCTCGGCGATCGCCCGGTCCTGCGGAAGGGCCAGCGCCCGGAGCGCGGCCGACGAACAATCGGGTGCGAGCGGTCCCAGGCCGAGGGCGCGTGTCGCGCCCGTCAGCCGCAGTCGGTCCTTCTCCGGCTCCCACACCCAGAGCGCGACTTCAGCCGCGCCCAGGGCCTCGAGGGTGGCCGTGGCGTCCCACATCCAGCGGTCGTTCGCCATGAAGTCCTGAACTAGAGCCCGCGTTGCAGGCGTCGGCCCCCTTTAGACCGACACCCCTTCGTCCGGCCCCTCGCGCCCGCGATAGGGGCTGATACGGCCGAACAGCACATGGTCTCGCCATTCGCCGTTAATTTTAAGATAAGCCTGGGCAAATCCCTCCTCCGCGAACCCGGCTTTGCCGAGCAGATCCCGGGAGGGTTGGTTGTCCGGGATGCAGGCCGCCTCCAGCCGATGCAGCCCCAGGGTGCGGAACGCGAACTCGCAGAGCGCCTGCACGGCGGCCAGCGTCAGCCCCTGGCGGGTGAAGGGCTTGCCGCACCAGTAGCCTACCGATCCCATCTGGGCGACGCCGCGCCGGATGTTCGACAGGGTGATGCCGCCGGTGAGGGCGTCGTCCGACGCGCGGAAGACGAAGAACGGGTAGGCGACGCCGATCTCGCGGTCCCGGGCGTAGGCCATCAGCCGGCGACGGAAGGCGGCGCGCGACAGATCGTCGGCCGGCCAGGTCGGCTCCCACGGCTGCAGGAAGGCGCGGCTCTGGGCCCGCAACTCGCGCCATTCGGCGTAGTCGGCCGCCCGCGGCGGACGCAGCCGCACGCCCTCGCCTTCGACGCGAAGGCCGCTTTCCGGGGCGATCCAGTCCAGCAGGGCCATGGGGCGGAGCGTCGCGGAATTCGCGGCCGGGTCAAGGGGGCGGCCCAAAGGGGGTGGATCAGCGGCTGGCGGTCACCCCGCCAGCGCCTCCTGGAAGCGTTCCGCCGCCGACTGGGCGGCCTTAGGACCCAGGATCGCCACCGCCGCCTTCCTGGGCGCCAGGATGCGGGCGGTGAGATCAGCGAGCTGGCGGGCGCTCACCGCGTCGACCTCGGCCGCCACCGCGTTGGGGTCGAGCGTGTGGCCGAACATGAGCACCTGGCCGGCGGCCTGTTCCGCTCGCGCCAGGGCGGACTCGCGGCCCATGAACATGGAGCCCTTGAGCTGCGCCTTGGCCCGCGCCAGCTCGGCCTCGCCCACCGGATCGGTCAGGGCCCTCAGCTCGTCCACCGTCACCTGCGCCAGCTCGGCCGCGTCCTTGGCGTCGCAGCCGGCGAAGACGCCCAGCACGCCCACGTCGGCATAGGTCTCGGAATAGGCGTCGATGGCGTAGGCCAGGCCCCGCTTCTCCCGGGCCTCCTGGAACAGCCGCGAGGCCATGCCCCCGCCCAGGATCTCGGCCAGCAGGCGCAGGGCGAAATAGTCCGGGTCCCTCACGCCCACTGCGGGCAGCAGCAGCACGACGTTCGCCTGCTCCAGCCGCTTGGCGACGGTGCGAACGCCGCCGGTGAAGGCGGTGGGCTCGGGGCCGGACGCGGCCGCGCCGACCGCGCCGCCGAAGTCGCGCTCGGCCAGGGCCAGCAGCTCGTCCTCGTCCACCGCCCCGGCCGCGCTGACCACCAAAGTCTCGGGCGCGTAGAGCGCGGCCCGCCAGTCGCCCAGCGTCTGTGGCGTCGCCGCACTGATCGACTTCGCCGTGCCCAGGATCGGCCGTCCCAGCGCCTGATCGGCGAACGCCGCACCCTGCGCCAGGTCGAACACCAGATCGTCCGGGGTGTCGGCCGCCTCGGCGATCTCCTGGCCGACGACCTGCTTCTCGCGGACGAGATCCGCCTCGTCCATCGTCGGCCGGAGCAACAGGTCGGCGATGACCGTCGAGCCAAGGTCCAGGCCGCCCTGAAGCGCGCGCACCTGGAAGCTGGTGCGCTCGTAGCCGGTGGCCGCGTTGATGTGGCCGCCTTCGGCCTCGATGACCTCGACGATATCCTTGGCCGAGCGGCCGCCCGCGCCCTTGAACACCATGTGCTCCAATAGGTGCGACCAGCCGGAGCGGGACGGGTCCTCGAAGCGTGCGCCGCGTCCAGCGACCACCGACAGGGCCACGGTCTGGAACCCTGGGATCGGGTCACACACCACCCGCACCCCGTTGGCCAGGGCATGAACGCGCGGGGTCAAGGCGTCAGGCTTCCGCAAAAGCCCGGACATAGGCCTTGATCGTGTCGGCGTCGCCCGGCAGCCGGTCGAAGCGTTCGGGCCGGCCGGCGAGGCTCGCGACGCCGCGCGGCAGGGCCGGCGTCACGCCGCTGGCCCGGGCGACGTCCTCCGGGAACTTGGCCGCATGGGCGGTCGACAGCACCACGGTCGGCCCGTGCAGCTCCACGTGGCGGAGAGCGGCCACCGCGACCGCGGTGTGCGGGTCGATCAGCTCGCCGGTCTCGTTCAGCGTCGAGACGATGGTCTTGAGGGTCTCGTCCTCGCCGATGGCGACGCCCGTGAAGACCTGCTGCATAGCGGCCAGGGCGGCCGGAGGAATGTCGATGGCGCCGGCGCGGCCGAAGGCCTCGAATGCGCGCGCCGTCTCGGTGGCCTCGCGCTGCACCGTCTCGAAGTAGAGCCGTTCGAAGTTGGACGCGGACTGGATGTCCATGGCGGGCGACAGGGTGGCCTGAACGGCGCCGCGGGCATAGCGGCCCGTGGAGAACGCCCGGGCCAGGATGTCGTTCGAATTGGTGGCCACGACGATCCGTTTCACCGGCAGGCCCATGCGCAGCGCCACGTAGCCGGCGAAGGCGTCGCCGAAGTTGCCCGACGGCACCACGAAATTCACCTCGCGGCCGGGCGCGCCGAGGGCGGCGGCGGTCGTGAAGTAGTAGACGGACTGGGCGGCGATCCGCGCAAAGTTGATGGAGTTCACCGCCGCGAGGTCGACGGCCTGGCGCAGCGCCTTGTCCTGGAAGGCGTCCTTCAGGATCGCCTGGCAGTCGTCGAAGGTGCCCTTCACCGCGACGCAGGCGCTG
>JBKOYY010000148.1:0-18589 GCA_046725615.1 Pseudomonadota bacterium | reverse complement strand
GAGCCCTATCCGGAGAGTCCGGCCGGCACGCTGCGATACCTGATGTCTCCGCGCGCCGGCCTCTTGCAACCCCCGCCGAGCACGGCTCAGATCAACCCAGGACTCTCGTTACGACTGGATGAGAAACGGGGGTCACGTCAGCGGTCCGCACTTCGTTGGGGGTGGGGCGCGGAAGCCGGACCAAGCCGTTGCCACGTCTGGCGAGACTCATTGGGGACCTTCGGAAGTTCTGCGTGGGTCGATACCCCCCCGGCAGCACGCTCCCGAGGCCTCGTCGCTGTGGTGCGGCCCACAGCCGATCCGTCATCGAGGGTTAGTAGCGAGCACCAACAAGCCGCACCCTGCCGCTCGCTGGGAAATTGCAGACGCCATCACTGCTCTCTATGGTGAAGCCGGGGAGGCGGTTCTTGTGAGACAACATCAGAGTGTGTTCGCGAACTTCATTTGCAAGTTCGGCGACTTGAATATGGCCGACCTCTTCAAGGAGGTGGTGCTACCGGCATTCACGGACGATACGCTAGTTCGCGAGGCATACGGATCGTCCTTCTACCTCCTTGACGTCGAACTAATTCGCTCGCTGTCAGCGGGTCGTCCCGAACCCGCGATCGCCGGTCAGTTCGTGCGGGACCACTTCCTCCGCCGCACCCAGGTCATGGACCACGAGGCGGGAGTTCTGGTCGCGGATGAAGCAGCCCTGCAAACATCGCCATCGGCCTTCTTCGTCCTGCTGCTTCGTGACCACCGGCTTGTTTATTTCGCGGAAACGCCTCAAGCGCCGGAACTCAAGCTCTTCGCATCCGCGATGGAGCAGTTCATCACGAAGAAATATCACGCCCACATCCATCGCCTCAAAGCCCAGGCCAAGGAGCGGGGTGAACGGGTTACGAAGAAGGCCCTGCGGGAGAAAATTAAGCCGCCGACGCTTGAAGTCGTTCCACTCACTAGCCACGACGACCTAGAGGCGTTCATCCGCCGATACAAGAAACTCCAGCGCGTCGACGTCACGGTTCATCGGAAGAATGAGGAATTCTCGGCGGCCGCCCTCCTCGCAAACACCGACGCTTGGAACGAGCTCCTGAAAGGTGAACGTACGAAGATTTCGACTACCGATAGCGCTGGCCTCGACAAGGAGGGCACAACCAAGGCGCTGAAGGAATTGGGTGATGGCGCCAACGAAACTATTCGCCTGTTCGGGGAGGACGAGAACGGCGACCGTTTGGTCGGCGACAACGAAGAGTTTTCGGTCAAGGTGATGATCGAACACCTAGCGGGCGACGCCAAGGAAAAGGCCGCGCGCCTCTTCGCCAAGTTCCAAGAGGTGGTGAGGCGAAAACTTATTCACCGTCCGCAGACAGACGATGCTCACGCTGCAGCGTTAGCTGAGGCGATGGTGGATGATGGCTAAAGGTAAAGAACCGCCACGCATCGTTCCGATCCCCGATTGGAAGATCGACGCAATTAAGGAGAAGAGCTTCAGCTCAATCATCCTCGCCTCAGTCGGCGTCGTGGGCAGCAAGGTCGATATCGCGCTCTTCGCTTCGATGCTCGCGGTAGGAACCGGCGGCGTCGTCGCAGCGCGAATCCATTTTGAACAACTTACGATGCCGTGGGTCACGGCCACAATCGTCCAGCAATGGGCCAACTTCGGCGCCGCCTTCGCAGTGGCCATCCTTGGCTTCCTGATTGCTGGGTTCTCGGTTTTTGCGACCGTGACGAGGCCAACCGTGTTCCACTTGCTTGCGAAGTTCCGGCAGGCGAATCGCAAAATTTCAGACTTCAAGTTTGTCTTCTTCAATTTCCTTTACGTCTTCGCCCATTACATTGCGTACTTAGCCGCATGCATGGCCGTGGTGTTCGCGTTCACGAAGCAATCGCCTGCGTGGTTTGCCGGATACCTCCTGTGGAAGATCAACCCGGTCGCCATCGATATCGCAACCGCGCTCTTCGGCGTGCTTATCGTGTCCTATTCGCTATTCGCGATCCTCCTGCTCAGGAGCTTCCTGTGGAACCTCTACCAAGGGCTCCTTTTCGCGATTTTTGTCGACGAACCGGGTTAAGAGCCGGCCGCGCTTTCGCAGCCAACTCTAAATGGCTAGGCTTCGCCGCAGTTCGCCGTGTCCCGATCACCGCGACCTCGATGGATCTGCGGTGCAACATGCGCGGAGGGTCGGCTTTGTTCCGATCGACGAAGGCGCATAGCCTCCTCGATCTCGCGAGTTCTGGGGCTCGGCAATCGACGATCTTCGCAGTTCCACCTTTCCGTGGCGGGCCGAACCGTGAAGGTCAACTCCGGGCGTTTCAACCCCCGACGTTCGCCATACGCGACCGGGCAAGTTCTGAGGTCGCTACATAGCGGTTGCTGTGCCGGCATCAGCGGCCATTGGGTAGTCTGCGGATGTCGAAGATCACTGGCGTCATGCTTTCCATGTCGAAGAAGCTGAGCAAATTCCGAGCGCGGTAGACGACATCGCCTTCGGCCGGCAGAGAGGCACGGGGCGTTCCGCGGATCAGAAACCGTTCGGCGTAGTCATCGGACAGACCCGCCGCGACCGCGGTTATCCGGACACCCGCGAGATCCTGTGTAACCGCCGTCACGATCAGGGGAAACGCAGTGGGCCGCGGCGGTAGATCGATGCCGGCGCGTTTGGCCGCAGCGCGATAACGCTGGATCTCGGGGGGCGTGCGGGGGTGCGGGTCGGGACTTTCTCCAGTCACCCGACCTCCTTGGTCGGTGCAGGGGTGCTTGTCCCAAGGGACGCCCACAGTATCGAAGAAGACCCGGCTTCCATGGGCGTTCGCATAGAAATAAACTGAAGCGCCACAGACAGGACAGTTGGCGTTGGGATTGAGCCACGTCGCTAGACGAGGACTCCGAGACATCGCCAAGTCCTCAGCGGTCCAATAGCGATTGACGCTGTGTTCGCTCACCCAGTGGGGCGTACGCGACCCCGCTCGCCAATGTCCTCTCCGCCGATATGACGTCACGCGCGGGGCTCCTCTCGGGGAGCCGGAGGGGAGCATGGCCAAGCCATCAGCTCAACCGGGCCTGACGCGACCGGCACCAATGCGGCGCCCTGTTCTATGGAGCCCGCCCCGGCCGACCGCTCCCCCCCCCACCTCCCGACTTCGCGCCGGCCCCCGCCCCCGCTACATTCCCGCCGATGACCCAGCCGCGCCTGACCTCCGCCGAAGCGACCGCCCTGACGCGGCGCGTGACCCTGTTGTCGGTGGGCACGGCGGCGGTCCTGGTGGCGATCAAGCTCGGGGCGTGGATCGCCTCGGGGTCGACGGCCATGCTGGCGTCGATGGCGGACTCGGGGCTGGACCTGATCGCCTCGATGGCCACCGCCTTCGCCGTCCGCTACGCGGCCGCGCCGCCGGACGCCGAGCACCGGTTCGGGCACGGCAAGGCGGAGGCCTTCGCCAGTCTGCTGCAGGCCGGCCTGGTCTTCGCCTCGGCGGCGCTGATCGCCCGCGAGGCGATCGGCGATTTCCTGGATCCGCACCCCTTGCGGCGCGAAGGGCTGGCGGTGGCGGTCATGGTCGTGTCGACCGTGCTGACCGCGGTGCTGATCGCGGCGCAGACGCGGGTGCTGCGGCGGACCGCCTCGGTGGCGGTGTCGGGCGACCGGGCGCACTACGCCACGGACCTGGCGTCCAACGCCGTGGCCCTGGTCGGGATCGGGGCCTCGGCGCTGCTGGGCCTGAACGGCCTCGACGCGGTGGCGGCCCTGGTGATCGCGGCCCTGCTGCTGTGGGGCGCCATCGGCGTGTTCCGCGAGGCGGCGAACCAGCTGATGGACCGGGAGCTGCCCGAGGAGGACCGGGCCGAGATCGTGCGGCTGGTGACGGCCGACGGGCGGCTGGCCAACGTCCACCAGCTGCGCACCCGCGCCTCCGGCCCCTATATCCACATGCAGATGCACGTGGACCTCGACCCCGAGCTGACCCTGGAGGCCGCGCACCAGGCCATCGTGGCGGCCGAGAAGCGGATCCTGGAGGCCTTCCCCGCCGCCGACATCCTGATCCACGCCGACCCGCGCGGGCGGGCCGAACCGCACGGCGGGGCGTTCGCCGAGGCCGCGCACCACACGCAGTAAACGCCCCCTTAACGCTGCGGGCGTCTGTTGGAGGCTTCCCGATTCGCTCCAGGACGCGCGCCCCGCACCGCGATGACCATCGACCGCACCCTCCACCACTTCCCGCTGGACCCCGCCTCGCGCCAGGCGCGCCTGGCCCTGGGGGAAAAGCGGCTGCCGTTCGTGGAGGTGTCGACCCGGTACTGGGAGCGGCCGAAGGAGCTGACGCGCCTCAACCCCTCGGGCATGGTCCCGGTGCTGGTGGAGAAGCCGGCCGACGGACCGCCGCTGGTGCTGTGCGAGCTGCGCGCCATCCTCGACCACCTCGAAGAGGCCTATCCCGACCCGCCGCTGCTGGCGCCCGATCCGGCCGAGCGGGCCGAGGCGCGCCGCCTGCTGACCTGGTTCGAGCGCAAGTTCGAGTTCGAGGCCTCGGGCTACATCCTGCACGAGAAGATTGAGAAGCGGCTGCTCGGCCTGGGCTCGCCCGACATCGCCAACCTGCGCCAGGGGCGCGAGGGGCTGAAGCATCACCTCTTCATCCTCGACGACATGCTGCAGGCCCGCGAGTGGCTGGCCGGCAAGCGGATGTCGTTCGCCGACTTCGCCGCGGCGGCCCACATCTCGGTCATCGACTATTTCGGCGACATGCCGTGGCGGGAGTTCCCGGCGGTCAAGACGTGGTACATGAAGCTGAAGTCCCGGCCGGCGTTCCGGCCGCTGCTCTCCGACCGCTGGCCGGGCCTGCATCCGGCCGGGCATTATGACGACCTCGACTTCTGACCGCGAAGAGCTGATCCGCGAAGACCTGATCCGCGCCGAGGCCCAGAGCCTCGGCTTCGACCTCTGCCGCTTCACCGACATCGACGAGGCCTGGCCCGCCGCCGGGCGGCTGGACGCGTTCGTGGCCGCCGGCCGCCACGGCGAGATGGGCTGGATGGCCGAGACGCTGGAGCGCCGCCGCCACCCCCGCGCCATGTGGGAGGGCGCCCGCTCGGCCATCATGCTGGGCGTCAACTATGGCCCCGAGCACGACCCGCTGGAGGCGCTGGCCGATCCGGCCCGCGCGGCGATCAGTGTCTACGCCCAGGGCGACGACTACCACGAGCTCATCAAGGCCCGGCTGAAGGCCCTGGCGCGCTGGCTGCAGGGCCGGTTCGGCGGCGAGCTGAAGGTGTTCGTCGACACCGCGCCGCTGATGGAGAAGCCGCTGGCCGAGCGGGCCGGCCTGGGCTGGCAGGGCAAGCACACCAACCTGGTCAGCCGGGCGTTCGGCTCCTGGCTGTTCCTGGGGGCGATCCTGACGACGCTGGAGCTGGCGCCCGACCCGGCCGAGGCGGGCGGGTGCGGTTCGTGCCGGGCCTGCCTCGACGTCTGCCCGACGAACGCCTTCCCGGCGCCGTACCAGCTGGATGCGCGCCGCTGCATCTCGTACCTGACCATCGAGCTGAAGGGGCCGGTCCCGCGCGAGTTCCGGCCGATGCTGGGGAACCGCATCTACGGCTGCGACGACTGTCTCGCCGTCTGTCCGTGGAACAAGTTCGCCAGCGCCGCGCGGGAGCAGAAGCTGGCCGCGCGGGCCGAGTTGCAGGCCCCCGCCCTGGCGGACCTGGCGCGCCTGGACGATGCGGCCTTCCGCGAACTGTTCCGCAAGACGCCGGTCAAGCGGATCGGCCGCGACCGCTTCGTCCGCAACGTGCTCTACGCCATCGGCAACTCGGGGCGGGCGGACCTGGCCGCCGAGGCCGAGCGGCTGCTGGACGACGCCTCGCCGCTGGTGCGCGGCGCGGCCGTCTGGGCGCTGTCGCGGCTGCTGGAGCCGCCGGCGTTCGCGGCGCTGCGTGGCGAGCAGAGCGCCGGTGAAGCCGACCGGTACGTCCAGTCCGAGTGGGAGGCCTAGAAGATCTCGCCCAGGTCCTTGAGCTGGGGCAGCAGCTTGTCCTTGGCCGACAGCAGCGGCTCGCCCTCGAGCGGCCAGGGGATGCCGAGGTCGGGATCGTTCCAGATCACGCCGCCCTCCTGGTCGGGGGCGTAGACGTTGTCGACCTTGTAGAAGATCTCGCAGTCCGGGGTGATGGTGCAGTAGCCGTGGGCGAAGCCGCGCGGCACCCAGAGCTGTTCGCCGCCCTCGGCGGTCAGCTCGGCGGCCACCCACTGGCCGAAGGTCGGGGAGTTGCGCCGGATGTCGACGGCTACGTCGTAGACCGCGCCGCGCAGCGCCCGGATCAGCTTGCCCTGGGCGTACGGCGGCTTCTGGAAATGCAGGCCGCGCAGGACCCCCTTGGCGGCGCTGAAGGCCTGGTTGTCCTGCACGAAGGTGGTCTGGGCCACCGTGCCGGCCAGGGCCTTTTCGCTCCACGTCTCGGAGAACCATCCGCGGGCATCGCCGTGCCGCTTCGGCGTGATAAGCAGGACGTCGGGGATGGCGAGCGGGGTGATCGTCGTCATGGGCTACCAGTTCGAACGGATGAAGCCGTCGCATGGCGCAGGGCAGCAGCGATGACAAGGGCGAACAACCGGCGGCGACCGTCTGCGTGATCGCCTACAACTCCGGGCCGACCCTGCGGGCGTGCCTGGAGCACCTGGGCGCCCAGACCTTCCGCGACTTCGAGACCCTGGTGATCGACAACGCCTCGCCCGATCCCGGCGACGCCGCCATCGCGGCCGAGTTCCCCTGGGCGCGGCTGATCCGCAACGCGACGAACCTGGGCTTCACCGGCGCCGGCAACCAGGGCGCACGGGAAGGGCGCGGCCGCTGGTACGTGCTGCTGAACCCCGACGCCTACGCCGAGCCGGACTGGCTGGCCGAGCTGATGGCCGCCGCCGCGCGCCATCCGCAGGTGCGGGCCTTCACCTCGCGCCAGATGGCGGCCGACGCGCCGGGCCTGCTGGACGGCCTGGGCGACGTGATGAGCATCGCAGGCATTCCCTATCGCGGCGGCTATCTCAACCGCGACGACGGGCAGGCGAGCGAGGGCGAGGTGTTCAGCCCCTGCGGCGCGGCGATGATGATCGACCGGCGGCTGTTCCTGGACCTCGGCGGGTTCGACGAGTCGTTCTTCTGCTACGGCGAGGACGTGGACCTGGGCTATCGCCTGCAGCTCGCCGACGAGCCGACCGTGCTGGTCCCGAACGCGACGATCCAGCACGTGGGCTCGGCCTCGTCGGGCGGGCGCAAGTCGGAGTTCGCGGTGTTCCACGGCACGCGCAACCGCTTCTGGGTGCTGTTCAAGAACACGCCCTGGCCGCTGCTGCCCCTGGTCGTGCCGCTGCACCTGGCGGCCCTGACGCTGATCTACCTGCGACAGGAGAACCGGCCGCACATCCGCCTGATCCTGAAGGCGGTCGGGGCCGCGTTCGCGGGCGCGCCAGCCCAGTTCCGCTCGCGGCGCCGCGTACAGGCGCGGCGCAAGGCCTCGTTCGCCCGGATCGCGGCGGCCATGACCTGGAACCCGAAGGACCTCTCCGGCCGGCGGCCGGTGATCCGGCCGCTCAGGCGCTGACGATCAGTCCCCGGCCGCCCACTCGATGAGCCGGCGCATGAACTGGGCGCCGCGCTGCATCTGGGAGACCTCGACATATTCGTCGGGCTGGTGCGCCTGGGCGATGTCGCCGGGCCCGCAGATGACGGTGGAGAAGCCGGCGCCCTGGAACTGGCCCGCCTCGGCGGCATAGGCCACCACCCGCGGCGGGCCGTTGTCGCCGGCGAGGCGGCGGGCGAAGGCCTCGGCCGCCCCGCCCGGTTCGGGGGCGAAGGGCGGGACGTTGGTGCGCATCTCCACCACCACCCCGGCCTCAGGCGCCCGGGCCTTGAGCTCGCGGTCCAGCGCCTCGGCCTCGCGCAGGAAGGGCTGGATGATCGCTTCGGGGGTGTGCGGCGCGGGGCAGCGCAGGTCGAAGACGAACGCGCACTCCCGGGCCAGGATGTTGTGGGCCGTGCCGCCGTGGACCATGCCGATGGTCAGGGTCGGGCCCTTGGGCATGAACGGCGAGTCCGGATCGGCGCGGGCCTCCAGGCCGGCGGAGAGGGCGTTCAGCGAGGCCATCAGCTTCACCGCCTCCATCACCGCCGACACGCCCAGATGCGTCTGGCTGGAGTGGGCCTCGCGGCCGGTCACGGTGACGTGGAAGGTGGCGATGCCCTTGTGGCCGTTGACGGCCTCCATGTTGGTCGGCTCACCCACCACCACCGCCATCGGCGCAGGCAGCTCGCGGCGGATCACCTCGATGAGCCGGGGCGCGCCCAGGCAGCCGATCTCCTCGTCGTACGAGAAGGCGAGGTGGACGGGGCGACGCGCGGTCTTCGCCAGTTCCGGCGTGGCGGCCAGGGCGAGGGCCAGGAACCCCTTCATGTCGCAGGTCCCGCGGCCGTAGAGGCGGCCGTCCCGCTCGGTCACGACGAACGGGTCGCTGCTCCAGGGCTGGCCGTCGACCGGCACCACATCGGTGTGGCCCGACAGCACGACCCCGCCCTCGGCCATCGGGCCGATGGTGGCCAGCAGGTTGGACTTGGTCCCGTCAGCGTTGGGGACGCGGCGGTGCGGGACGCCGAGACCGTCGAGGTAGCCCTCGACCCACTCGACCAGGGCCAGGTTGGAGTCCCGCGAGGTGGTGTCGAACGAGACCAGCCTGGCCAGGAGATCGCGCGCGGCGGGATAGAGGTCGGTCGTCATCCACAAGGCTTAGACCGCCCGGCGGCGGTCGCAAACCCGCAGGTGCGTTCAGGGCTCGTCGTAGATGATCAGGCCGCAGCCCCAGGTGAGGGCGTTGGCCATGGCGTCGCGGAAGTCGTCGGGCAGCGCGTCGGGGTTGGTCACCTCGCCCGCCCGCAGGATCCGGATGTCGCGCCAGCCGAAGCCCGTCAGCTCCGCGGTCGCCACGGCCCCGGCCGCGGCCTCGTCGTCGGCGCGGGCGAAGGCCAGCACCGTCAAGGGAGAGAGGCCGTCCGCCTCCACCGCCTCCAGGGTCACCACGAAGACGGTCGGGACGGTCACGCGGGGCTCAGCCCTGCTGGATCCGGCCCGGCCCCGGCAGGACGTCGATCAGCTCGATCCGGAAGATCAGCGGCGCGCCCGGCGGGATCTGGCCCGCGCCCATCTCGCCGTAGCCCAGGTTGGAGGGCACGTAGAGGATCCACTCGTCGCCCGGCCGCATGAGTTGCAGCGCCTCCTGCCAGCCCGGGATCAGGCCGTTCAGCGGCATGGCCGCCGGCTGGCCGCGCTCGTACGAGGAGTCGAAGACCGTGCCGTCCTCGAGCTTGCCCTCGTAGTGGACCTTCACCTCGTCCGAGAGCTGCGGCTTCAGCCCGCCCTCGGGGCCCGAGCGCACCACCTTGTAGGCCAGGCCCGACGGCAGGACCTTCACGCCCTCCTCCTTGGTGGCCTTGGCCATGAAGGCCTTGCTCTGCTCGGAGGCGGGCTGGCTGGCCGGATCGACCACCGACTCCTTGCCCTTCGGCTGGCAGGCGGCGAGCGCCAGGGCGGCGACGGCCAGGACGGCGAAACGCTTCACGGGGGACCTCGTCTTCAGACCACGCGGGGCGGATAGCCCCGGTCGCGCAGGGCGTCCATGACCTCATGGGTGTGCTGGGCGTCGCGGGTCTCGATCATCACGTCGAACTCCGCGCCCTTGGCCGGCACGTCCAGGGCCAGACGGTTGTGCGCCACCTCGATGATGTTGGCGCCCATCTCGCCGATGATCCGCGAGACGTTGGCGAGAAGGCCGGGCCGATCGTCGCCGATGATCCGCAAGGATACGATGCGGCTCTCGCGCACCAGCTCGCGGGTCAGCACCGAGGCCAACAACCTGGTGTCGATATTGCCGCCGGTGATGACGAGGCCGCACTTCTTGCCCCGGAACCGCTCGGGATAGGCCAGCAGGCCGGCCAGAGACGCGGCCCCGGCGCCCTCGGCCACCGTCTTCTCGACGTTGCAGTAGAGGGCGATGCCGCGCTCGAAGTACGGCTCCTCGATCAGCAGCACCTCGTCGATCAGCGGCCGGGCGATGGCGTAGGTGTTGGCGCCGACCTCCTTCACCGCGATGCCCTCGGCGATGGTGGAGGCGCCGTTGGTCTGGGCCGTGCGCACGCCGCGCATCTTGGCGGTGAACGAGGGGAACATCGCCGGCTCCAGCCCGACGATGCGGATGTCCTTCTTGATGTGCTTGGCGGCCGTGGCCATGCCGGCAATCAGGCCGCCGCCGCCGATCGGGATAGGCAGGACGTCCAGGTCCGGCACGTCCTCCAGCATCTCCAGCGCCACCGTGCCCTGGCCGGCCATGACGTCCAGGTCGTCGAAGGGGTGGATGAAGGTGAGCTCGCGTTCCTCGCACAGGCGCTTGGCCACCCCCGACGCGTCGTCGTAGCCGTCGCCCTCGATCACCACCTCGGCGCCGTGGGCGCGGGTCTGCTGGACCTTCACGAACGGCGTGCCCTTGGGCATGACGATCGTCACGGGGATGCCGAGGCGCGCGGCGTGGTAGGCGAGGCCCTGGGCGTGGTTGCCGGCGCTGGCCGCGATCACGCCGCGGCTGCGGACGTTCTCGCCCAGCTGGAGCAGCTTGTTGAGCGCCCCGCGCTCCTTGTAGGCCGCCGTGAACTGCAGGTTCTCGAACTTCACCCACACCTCGGCGCCGGTGATCTCGGACAGGGTGCGCGAGTGGCGACAGGGGGTGCGCTCGATATGCCCCTTCAGCCGACCTTGAGCCGCGAGGATATCGTCGAAGGTGAGGGTCATGGGCGCGAAGGGGTCTTCCGAAAGGCCGGGCAACCTAACGACCGCGCGCCCACGGGGCAACGCCACGCTTGTGCGCCGCAAAAAAGGCCGCACCGGCGCGAGGGCGGCGTTATGATCCGACCCGTGCCTGCGTCGCCTCCCCTTCGTCCCGCCCTGTTCCTCGACCGCGATGGCGTGCTCAACGAGGACCTGGGCTACGTCTATCGCTGGGACGACTTCCGCTGGATCCCCGGCGCGAAGGAAACGATCGCTACCTTCAACCGGGCCGGATGGCTGGTGATCGTGGTGACGAACCAGTCGGGGGTCGGGCGCGGCTACTACGCCGAGGCCGACGTCCACGAGCTGCACCGCCGGATGCAGGGAGACCTCGCCGAGGCTGGCGCGCGGATCGACGCCTTCTACCACGCGCCCCAGCACCCCGAGGCGCCGGTGGAGGCCTACCGCCACCCCGACCCGCCGCTGCGCAAGCCGAACCCCGGGATGCTGCTGCTGGCGATGCAGGAGTGGCCGATCGACCGCGAGGCCTCGCTGATGATCGGCGACAAGCCCTCCGACCTGGAGGCGGCGCTGCGGGCCGGCGTCCGCGCGGCGCTGTTCGAGGGGGGCGACCTGATGGCGTTCCTCGAGAAGGAGGCCCTGCTTCCGAGCTAGAGCGCGTTCCGCAAAAGTGGAAACCGGTTTTGCGATCAGAACGCGCTCAAACCTTTGATCTAGAGCCTTTTCATCCCGTTCAAACGATTCCGTCTGAACGGGAAAGGCTCTAGCGACCTTCCATCCGCTCCAGCAGGCGCTCCAGGTAGCCGATCTCGTCCGCCTCGCCGGGCGGCTTGTCCCAGCGGATGCGGTTGATCCGCGGGAAGCGCATGGCCACCCCTGACTTGTGGCGGGAGCTGCGCTGGAGGCCTTCGAACGCCACCTCGAAGACCAGGCCGTGATGCGGCTCGGCCCGCACGCTACGGACCGGCCCGAAGCGGTCGAGGGTGTTGTCGCGGACGAACTTGTCGATCCGCAGCAGCTCCTCGTCGGTGAAGCCGAAGTAGGCCTTGCCGACCGGCGTCAGCGCCCGCTGGCCGGCGTCGTCCGTCAGCCAGACGCCGAAGGTGTAGTCCGAATAGTAGCTCGACCGCTTGCCGTGCCCACGCTGGGCGTACATCAGCACCGCATCGACCAGGAACGGGTCGCGCTTCCACTTGAACCACGGCCCCTTGGGCCGGCCGGCCTCGTAGATCGAGTCCCACCGCTTGAGCATCAGACCTTCGGCGATCTGCGGATCGCCCGCCGGCGGGCTCGCGCGCAGCTCGGCCAGCTCGGCCCAGGTCGCGAACGGCTGCACCGGCGACAGGTCGATGCGCGGGCTGGCCTGCCGCGCCACGAACGCCTCGAGGCGCCGACGACGCTCGACGAACGGCAGGGTCCGGAGGTCCTCGCCGCCTTCCTGCAGCAGGTCGTAGGCCCGGATCGCGGCGGGGAAGGCGGCCATCAGCTTCGCATCGACGCTCTTGCGGTTCAGACGCTGCTGCAGGTCGGCGAAGCTCGCGACCCGGCCGTCGCGGATCACCAGCAGCTCGCCGTCGATCACCCCGTCGTCGTCCAGGGCGTCCAGGATGTCGGGGAAGGTGCGGGAGATGTCGTCGCCGGTGCGGGTGTAGAGCCGCCGCACCCCGCCCTCGTGCGCCGCCTGTACACGGATGCCGTCCCACTTCCACTCGGCGGCGTAGTCGGCGGGATCCAGTTTCGCGAAATCGACCGCCTCGTCGATCGCCTGGGCCAGCATGGCGGGCCGGAAGCGGGCGGGATTCTCGGATGAGGGCTTCTCCGAGCGCCCCTCAAGCCAGGCGAACAGGTCTTCGTACGGCGGATGCAGCGCGTGCCACAGCTCCTCGACCTCGGCCACGGCCACGCCGCCCATGTCGGCGGCCGCCTGCTTGGCCAGTCGGGCGGAGAGACCCACGCGCAGGGCGCCGGTGACCAGCTTCAGCAGGGCCCACCGCTCGCGCGCCTCGGGCATGGCGTCGAGCCAACCCTCGATCAGCCGCTGGACCTCGGCGCGCGAGGCGGTCCTGAGGCCCTCGATCACTTCCGACAGCTCGGGCTCGCGGTTGGCGCCCGGCCGCCGGGGCCAGACCAGCGACACCGCCTCGGCCAGGTCGCCCACATAGTCGTACGACCAGGCGAAGAGCTGGGCGTCCATCCGCGCCTCCACCGCCTTGCGGATGAAGGCGGGCTTGGCCGCGTCGAACGTCAGATCCCCGGTCAGCGCCGCCAGCGCCCAGCCCCGGTCCGGATCGGGCGTCGCGCGCAGGTAGTCGCGGACCAGGGTGAGCTTGGCGTTGCGCGACGGCGTCAGCGCCAGGCGGTCGAGAAGTTCGGCGAAGGCGCGCATGGTTCAGAGGCTAGGGCCGCAGGACCGCGAGACCAAATCAGCCCTCGTCTTCCATCCCGCCACGGTCGGCGTCCTCGGCGTCGCCGATCATCCCGCCCCGGACATCGTCGTCCAGACCATCGCCGCGGCTCTCGCCGCCGCCCATCTTGCTGAGGCCATGGTCCTCCGGCGGTACGGGCGAGGCCGGCTGATCCTGGCCGCCCTCGTTGAGGGGTTTGCGGGGTTCGGACATGGTCAGGCTCCTTCCAGTCAGCGAACGATCCCCCGGGCACGCCGTTCCGCTTCGGCGCAGGCCGCCAGCCACATGCCTCTCCAGCAAAGCATCGACGCGCCAGCGAGCGGGCGTTTCAAACTCCACAGAGAGTGGGCAGGAGACCTGCCTCAGCCCGCAGTCCGCCGACGAAGCCATCCGTAAGTCAGCCCGGCGAATAACCCGGCGATTATGGCAGCACTTCCCACTGCGAGCGTAAGGGCCGGACGCACGTTGAAGGGGAAATAGCCGAGGACGAGCGCTAGCCAGACAAGGGGGCCTTTGAGGTGCGGCGTCAGGAGCGCGCCACTGAATGCGAAGGCCATGCCCGCGGTTCCGCCAGCAAGCGCAAAGCGCCATGGGAGCCTAAGCATCTCAGCAGCAGCAAACGCTGGGAAGAGGAAGAGGCTTGCACCTGCAAAGCCAAGTGGGACTGCCATCAGTGGTCCCAGCAGGAGGTCCGTCAGGAGGCGTATGCCTTCCTGGATGAGCGAGGCAGGCAATGACACGAACTGAAATACCGCCTGCTCACCGGGCGTGGCTCGGCTCAAGTTGACAAGCCACGGGACAGTCTCGCCGATGTACAGAAGCACAGAGGCGATGCCCACTGTCAGGGCCGGTGCGACCACCGAAGCGCCCAGCCAACCTCGCGCAGAAAGCTGAAGACATCCGAGCTTTGCCATACACCACAATGATCATTGATCGGATGTCCGCAATGGGTCGAACCCGGGAATTGCCTTCAACGCTCAAGGCAGACATCGCCGCGCGAACGCGTTCTCTGACTTCACCTCCCCCGCGAAGCGGCGGGAGGGGGACCACGCGCCGCAGAGCGCGTGGTGGAGGGGGCGAGCGGCCGCTCAGGCCTTTCGGCTGCGTTCGACCTCAGCCGCCTTCAGGGCGATTTCGTCCATGACACCGGCGAGATCGCGGTAGACGCGGGACGCAGGCAAGCGGAGGACCTGCACGCCTTGCTTGGCCAGCCATCGGTCGCGCGCGGCGTCCCTCAGCTGCGCATCGTCGTCCCAGTGTGTCGAACCGTCGATCTCGAGCGAGAGCCGCAACTTCGGGCAGTAGAAGTCGAGGATGATCGAGCCGAACGGATGCTGCCGGCGGAAGGTCGGAAGTTCGCCTGAGCGTCCGCGGAGGCGGCTCCACAGAATGACCTCGGGCTCGGTCATCGCCTTCCGCATCGCGCGTGCGCGGCTGGTGATCACGGTGCGTCGCAAGGCTGTGCCGGCTGCCTGCCCCCTCCACCAGCCGCTCTTCCCCCGGCTCAAGGCCGGGGTCGGCGGCCGGTCCCCCTCCCGCCGCTTCGCGGGGGAGGTGAAGAACGTACGGTGCACATATCGAGCTGCAAAGGTCTCCCAAGGGTCGAAGCGGAACGGCCGCACGAGCCCAAGGCGGACCTGCGTATGGGACCCGGAGCCGGAGGAATCCGCCCCCTACTCCTCCTCGTCCTCGTAGCCCACCAGCGCCAGGGCGCGGGCGGTGATGTCGTGGAGCTGGGCCCAGCGGGCCAGGGCTTCCTCGCGGCCGTGGGTGATCCAGAGTTCGCCGGGGCGCAGTTCGTCGACCGTCGCGGTCAGCTCGTCCCAGTCGGCGTGGTCGGAGATCACCAGCGGCAGCTCGACGCCGCGCTGGCGGGCGCGGGCGCGGATCTGCATCCAGCCCGACGCGAAGGCGGCCACGGGGTCGGGGAAGCGGCGGCTCCAGCGGTCCTGCATGGCCGAGGGCGGGGCTATGATGATCTGGCCGGCGAACTCGCGCTTGTTGGCCGTGGTGGCCGGGGCCAGCGGGCCGAGGTCGACGCCATGGCGCGCGTAGAGGGCGTTCAGCCGCTCCAGCGCGCCGTGGACATGGATGGTCCGGTCCCACCCCGCCTCGCGCAGCAGCCGGATGATCCGCTGCGCCTTGCCCAGGGCGTAGGCGCCGACGATGTGGCTGCGCTCCGGGAACTGGGCCACCGAGCGCAGGAGGCGGGCGATCTCCTCGCGGTCGTCCGGATGGCGGAACACCGGCAGGCCGAAGGTGGCCTCGCTGATGAAGACGTCGCACGGGACCGGTTCGAAGGCCGGGCAGGTCGGATCGCGCCGGCGCTTGTAGTCGCCGCTGACGACCATGGTCAGGCCCTTCCAGCGGACCACCGCCTGGGCCGAGCCCAGCACGTGACCGGCGGGAACCAGCGTCACCTCCACGTCGTCGCGCGCCACCGCCTCGCCATAGGCCGCCGCCTGGGTGGAGGCCGCGAAGCCCGCGCCGTAGCGCTCGCCCATGATGTCCAGGGTCTCGGGCGTCGCGAGCACGGCGCCGTGCCCCGCGCGGGCGTGATCGGAGTGGCCATGCGTCACCACCGCCCGCGGCACGGGCCTGACCGGGTCGACGTAGAAGTCGCCGGGGGCGCAGTAGAGGCCCTCGGGCTTCGGACAGAGCAGGTCCTGGGGTCGGATCATGTGACGTCAATGTAGGGGCCCGGAGAAGGCTCCGCCCAGCCCGCATCGGCGGCCCCGCCAGTTGACTTCCCTGCGGGTCAGGTCCCTACCCAGCGGCATGGCCGACAATTACGACACCGCGCCGCTGCCCGACCGGATGACCATGCTGGTGCCCCACGCCGCGGCGCTGGGCCTGAGCCTGGTGGAGCTCGGCAAGGGACGCGGCAGCATGCAGGCGCCCTGGCGCGAGGACCTGGTCGGCGATCCCGACACGGGGGTCATCGCCTCGGGCGTGGTCACGGCGCTGATCGACCATACCTGCGGGCTCGCCATCAATTCGGCGATGGCGGAGGCGACCCCCATCGCCACGCTGGACCTGCGCATCGACTACCTGCGGCCGGCGGCCCCGAAGACGGGCGTCACCGCCGAGGCGCACTGCTATCGCCTGACCCGCTCCATCGGTTTCGTCCGCGCCCAGGCCTGGGACGTCAGCCCGGACGATCCGGTGGCCACGGCCCAGGCGGCGTTCATGCTCAATCCGCGCGGCTGACCATGGAAGACCAGTTCCAGACCCTCGAGGCCTTCATCGCCCGCATCCCCTACATCCGCTTCCTCGGGATGCGGGTCGAGCTGGCCGGCGACGAGATGACGGCGGTCCTGCCGTTCGCCCAGCACCTGATCGGCAACCCGATGCTGCCGGCGCTGCACGGCGGGGTCACGGGCGCGTTCATGGAGATGACGGCCCTGGCCCAGATCTCGCTGGCCCGGCCGGGGAGCCGCATCCCCAAGACCATCGACATCACCATCGAATACCTGCGCTCGGCCGCGCCGCGCGACATGTACGCCCGCGCCACGGTGCGCAAGCTGGGCCGCCGGGTCGCCAATGTGCAGGTCGAGGCCTGGCAGGAAACCCGCGCCAAGCCCGTGGCCGGCATGACCGGCCACTTCCTGCTGCGGAACGACGAATAGGTCAGGAGGCCGGCAGCGCCGCCCGTTCCTTCTTGACCTGGGCCAGCGCCGCCTCGGCCTTGGCGATGGCGGCGGCGTCGCCGCGGTTGCGCGCCTCGATGAGCTGGCCGGTGGCCTCCATCTCGCGAACCGGAATCAGGTGGCTGTCGTCGGCGGCCACGAAGGGCTTGGTCTGGATCTGCTCCAGGATCGCCCGCTGCCGCGCCGCCTCGGGCGTGTCGCCGACGCCGTAGCTGAACATGAAGTCGGTGATCTGCTTCTTCAGCTTGGGGTCGAGGTCCTTGCGCCAGACCAGCGGGTCCTCGGGAATGCGGGGCGAGCGCCAGACGATCTCGACGTTCGACAGGGTGCGCTTGGCCACGTCGGTGTTCAGCAGCCGCAGCCGGTCCATGGAGGCGGTGTTGTTGGTCGCCGCGTCCAGCAGGCCGCCGGCCACCGAGAACAGGTTCGTCTCGTGGTTCGCCGAACGCACGGTCTTGAAGCAGCTCGAGGGATCGATCTTGCGCGGCGCGAAGAGGTAGGTCATCGGCGCCAGGGTGCCCGAGGTGGACTTCGGATCGCCCATGCCGAAGTTCAGGCTCTTGTCGCAGGCGAGGATCTTCTCGAGCGTCAGGCCCGAGCCGGCCTTCACGATGATCACCGCCTCGTAGCCGTCGATCCCGGTCGGATTGACCGAGCGGGCGAACACCTGGCCGTCGGCCCGGCGCACGGCTTCGAGGCCCGACTGGTTGGTGAACCAGCCGAGATCGCTCTGCTTGAAGCGCATCGCCTCGATCAGGGCGGTGTAGTTCGAGCCGTAGTAGGCCTTCACCGGCCGGCCCAGGGCCTTGCCCATGTCCTCCAGGAACGGCGCCCAGTCCTTTTCGGCGCTGGCCTGGCTTTCGGCGGAGAGGATCGAGAAGACGATCTCCTTCCGTTCGGGCTCCTTGGACTGGCCGCAGCCGGCCAGCGTCGCCGCGGCGGCGAGGGCCAGGATCATCCGACGGTGCATCTGGCGTCTCCTCAGGCGCGCTTCAGGCCGGCCTCGCCGTCCTCGACGACGAACTTCGCGAGGTTCCGGACCGGGGAGTTCGGGACCAGGGCGTTCTCGACCCCTCGGAAGGTGACCTCGCAGGTCCCGGCCGTGATTTCCACAACGCCGTAGCCGCGGGTGTCGCCGTCCCCGAACTTGAGGTCGGGATTCAGCGCCAGCATCCCGTTCACGATCTCGCGCGAGCGGCCGAACGAGGTGATCGAGCCGCCGACGAACTCGCTGGCCAGGGGCCGGTCGTCCGGCGTCAGGCGCAGGTCTCCGGCGAAGAAGGTGTGCACGTCGCCGCCCAGCACCACCGGGTTCGCGGTCTTCGCGTCGCGCCAGCCCTCCAGCAGGCGCCGGCGCGTCTGGGCGTAGCCGTCCCAGCCGTCGTTGCTGACGGTGGCGTCGGGCGAGATCACCTCGGCCATCAGGGTCTGCTGGCCCAGCAGGTTCCAGCGGGCGTCGGCGGACCGCAGCTCGCCTTGCAGCCAGGCCTCCTGCGAGGCGCCCAGCAGCGAGCGCGTGGGGTCGGAGCGGGCCGGGCAGCTCGCCGGGATCATCTTGCCCTTCGAGACCTCGTCGCAGGGGCGGCGGTCGCGGTGCTGGCGGTCGTCCAGCAGCGACAGGCGGGCCAGCCGGCCCCACCGCAGGGCGCGATAGAGGCGCATGTCCGGCCCCACCGGCAGGCTCGTGCGCCGCAGCGGCATGTTCTCATAGTAGGCCTGATAGG
>JBKOYY010000152.1:0-11647 GCA_046725615.1 Pseudomonadota bacterium | reverse complement strand
GAGCCCTATCCGGAGAGTCCGGCCGGCACGCTGCGATACCTGATGTCTCCGCGCGCCGGCCTCTTGCAACCCCCGCCGAGCACGGCTCAGATCAACCCAGGACTCTCGTTACGACTGGATGAGAAACGGGGGTCACGTCAGTGGACATCAATGTCTTTCAGGAAATCGAGGACCGCATCGACGAAGATGTCGTTGCGATCGCCCACCAGCATGTGGCCTGCGTTTTCGACATCGGTGAAGTGAGCGTGTGGAACGGCCGCCAGGAAGGCGTCGGCCGCCTCGCGCGAGACAAGCTCGCTGATGCTCCCGCGTATCAAATGGATCGGAGTGTCGATAGCGCCGAGCTGTTCCTGGAAGGAGCCGGTAGCGTACGAGGCTCGACTCTCCGCCACGCTCGTGACGAACCGAGGATCCCAATGCCAGCGATAGCGGCCGTCGGGATGCAGTCGAAGGTTCTTGGCAAGGCCGGATAGATCTCTCGGGCGAGGCCGATGAGGCAGGTAGTTGGCGATGAAATCAGCGGCGTCTTCGAGATCGGAAAATCCGATACTCGCGCGCTCGCCCATGAAGCCCATAACCTTGGCTATCCCTGCCGGCTCCATCTGCGGAGTGACATCGACGAGTGTCAGCGACGAGAAGGTTCCGGGTGCAGCCATGGCTTCCACAACCATCCCCGCGATGCCGCCCAGCGATGCGCCCACCAAAGCCGGGCGGCCCCCCAGCTGTTCGGCGACTTGGACGAGGTCTCCCGCAAAACGCTGGATGCGATAGTCGCCCGAGGGCGACCACTGACTTTGCCCATGCCCTCGAAGGTCCATCGCGACCGCGCGCCAGCCGGATGCGGAGAGGCTCGCACAGGCCCTGGCCCAAGCATGCCGGGTCTGGCCGCCGCCGTGCGCCAGGAGCACTGTACCGCGAACAGGATCACCATAGGTGTCGGCCTCAAGCGTAAGGCCCTCATCGCCGCGGAAGGTGACGGTCACCGGTTTGACCATGGTGCGCTCCGTTTCCACAAAAACAGTGATGAGAGTTACATAAGGCGGGCCGTGGCGATAGGTCAGCAGCTCGGCCGAGAGAGCGTTCGGCCTGAGCGTGGCCCCACAGCGTGGAGAGGATGTCTCCAGGCCGCGACGGGCTTATTCCCGCGACGGAACCTTGGAGTCGTCAGTCCATCAGGTAGGCGCCGCGACCGCTCGCGAGCAGGACGCGATCTTCATCAAGGACCTCAGTGTCCGCCACGCTGATACGGGAGCCGGTCTTGACGATCCAGCTCCGTGCGCGGAGGTTTCCAGGCGCCGCGGGGCGATGGTAGTCGACCCGCAGGTCCGCCGTGGCTCGCACCACCAAGCCGGCGGCGAGGAGCGCATAAAAGCCTGAAAGATCAACGAGAGAAGCTAGTATCCCGCCGTGGGCGGTCCGGCGCTTAGGGTTCGAGATGAGCTCCTCGCGCCACGGCATGGCGAGTTCGATGCCATCCGCATCGATGCGCACGACCTTCAGGCTCAGCCAGCGGTGGAACGGTGCGGCGGCGACCGCCGCTTGCAGGTACGCGGCGTCGGGTAAGTCGGGTTGGGCCGTTGTCGTCAACATGCGCTCCTCATCCGGGATATCCGCATCCTTTCCCGGCGCCCCGGCGGAAGCCAACCCGCATCGTGTCGTCGGCCAACGGGGCAGCGCCCCTTGACTAGTAACGTCTAATACAGCTTCATTCGCGTCTCCCCTCAGCAGAGATTCTGCTTGAGCACCTGGACGCGCTCCGGCGCGTCCTTCTCTTTTTGGGCCTGCGACGCCGCGCGGCAGCATGACGCAGTCTAGGATGAATTGACGCCGGCTCTGTCGTAATGGCCATTTCCGATACGGGGATAAGGACGCAAATGCGTACTGGCGACGCAGCGAGCGCGACGCCGAGGCGGCGGTCCGGCGCTTCGACACAGGCTTGCTGTTCGTCGAAATGACCCTTCTCATTCGCGAGCTCTTCGACGCGCGAATACGCCCTTTGCGGCTGACGGGCTCGACGCGACGGGTGGTGTCGTGCCTAGGCAGCAGGACGACCAGACCCAAATCGAGCTTCCGCGCAGGCTCAAAATCAGCCCTCTCGCGCTTTGGAAGGCGGTGGACTGCCCGGCGCTTAGCGGCCCGGCCGCGCTGCCACCCGATCCGGCCGATCGACGCAGGTGGCGCGCGCGCCCCGACGGGCGCCGCGCGCGCGCCTTTTGCCGACGATGTTGGCCGCGGCCGACGCCTTGCAGGCGGAGTGCTGCCGGGACATCTCGGCTCAGGACCTGGCGACGCTGCAACCTTCCTTTGCGTCCTCGCGGCCGGACATCTTGGCCGCCGGGGCAGATCTTCACGCAGCCACCGCAGCCGTGGGGGTCGCCCGGGCCAACCAGTTCCCGAACGTCGTGCTCAGCGCCGACTTCACCCAGACCGCCATCCGTCAGGGCGACCTCTTCGCCTCATCGGCTTCGGGCTGGAGCCTCAGTCCTTCCCTTGCCGCGCCGCTCTTCGACGGCGGCGTTCTGAAGGCCCGCCGCCACGCCGCGGAGGCGGACCTGCGGATCGCCGAGAGCCGCTATCAACAGACGGTGCTGCGCGCGTTCGTCCAGGTCTCAGACGCGCTAGCTGCGCTTGCGAGCGACGAGGGCGGCATCGAGAGCCTGCAACGGGCGATCGCGGCCGGGGAATCTGGGCTGCGCGACGCCGAGACGGCGTACCGGCTTGGCGGCGGGCCCTCGATCGACGTCGCGCGGGCGCAGCGGACGCTGAGCCGGGCCCGGCGGGCCATGATCCAGATCCAGGGCCAGAGGTACCTGGATCTCGTCGAACTCCATGTCGCGACAGCCGCCGATTGGCGCGCCTCGCCATGAGGTGTCGAGCGGACAGGCTTGGGGGAGCGAAGGGGCATGTGCGACGAGTATCGGCTGAACGCGGACATGCGGCTCGCCCTGGGTCCCCAGTCGGCGGGTCTCGGACCGGCCGAGCAGAGCCTTCTGGCCGGTGGTGAGATCGCGGTGCGACACGGCGATCCCGCGCCACTCCTCGTCCCGCGCGATCCGGCCGCGCCAGAGGCGGGTCTGCGGCTGCTCATCGCCCGCTGGTGGCTGGTCCCTTCCTTTCATCATGGGGCGCTCTCCGAATGGCGGGTCGTAAGCGCGCTCGCGCGCCTGGAATCCTTGGAGTCCCGGCACGCCTACCTTGACGCCTACCGGTGGCGGCGCGCCTTGGCCCCGTTCACCAGCTTCATCGTCTACGGGCCCGGCGCGGAGGGCGGCCGGCGCACGCCAACACAGGGCTGGGCGGTCAAGTGGCGACCGACCGGCCCAACCGACACCCTGCGGTTCTTCCCGGCGATCTGGGAGACCACCACGCTTCCGGGGGACGAGGGCGACCTCACCAGCTTTGCCATCGTCGTGGGCCAACCCGCGAAAGAATTTGCGGTCGGCGACAGACCAGGGCCGTTGGCGCGGCGGCAGGCCCGACTCCTCGACCTCGAGCAGGGCCTGGAATGGCTGCGACTCGACGGACCGGGCAACCTTGGCCTGCTCGATCCTCGCCCACGAGGGGGTTCGACATTGAGCCGTGGCGGCCTGCGTCGCCGCCGACCTTCCAGATGTGGCATGGCGGACGTGCCTGTTGACGCGGGAACGGGGATGGATTGGCTGAAGCACGAGGGGAAGCGAGTGTTGATCGACCCCGCGCCCAGCGCGGGTCTAGATCAGGCCCTGGTCGCACAACGTTCCAGATTAGGGAGCTACTGTTGACCCAACAGCCTGTAAATGTTCCGGCCTCGTTCCGTCATGCCGGGACCTTCTAGCGTGCTTGGCGCTATCCCTCCGTCGCTTCGAATCTACGAAGCGCTACGTGGCCGCATTGCGCGCTTGGGGCCGGTTGAGGAGCTGGTCGAGGCGAATTCCATCCACCTCGTCCGCCGCTCGGCCTTCGCAGGCGTTCATCCCCGTCAAGGCGGTTTGCTCCTCGTGATCCGAACGGCCACTCCGATCGAGAGCAACCGCATTCGTAAAGTGGAGCGTGTCTCGGCGAACCGGTGGCACAATGAACTCCTCATACAAGACTTGGCGGACGTCGATGACCAAGTCCTCGAATGGGTCGCTACGGCTTATGAGCTGGGTGGTTGATGGCACTCCACCAAGGGGCACTTGTCGGTGAGCCTGAATTCGCACTTCCAGGGTCGCAAGGCTTCAGTGGCCACGTCGGCATTCCATGTGCTCGCGCAAAGTGGACTCGAGGGATTCACGTTTCGAGCTGTCGCCGCCGCGTCGCGATGCAGCCTTGGTCGCATCGTCCATTACTATCCCACGAAGCAGGAGCTTCTCCTGGATGCGATCCAAGAGACGGGCGGCGCCATACTCGAGGAGATGGATGAGATCGAGCGTAGGCTGCCGGCGCGCGACGCGTTGGAGGCTGTCCTCTCCTGTGCGCTGCCGATCTCCGAGGCGGGCCGGGAGCATTGGCGCGTGTGGACAAGCTGTTGGACCCTCGCTTCGCGCGATCGCGAGGTCGGTCGGTTCGTCGATCGTCGAAGTCGGGCGTGGCGAGCACGGCTCACACGGTTGGTGACGAGCGCGACAACGCGTGAGGACGTGCGGGACGCCGACGCCGTCTCGGGTCTGGTTACGGCCGGCGTCACCGGCGTCGCGATGATGGCGCTTCGGGATGGTCTCGCGCCTGACGCGCAGATTGCGCTGCTGAAGGGGTGTCTGCGACCCTTCGAGAAAGAGGCTCGAGCCGTTAGCCTCTGACCAGGCGTCTACCCGCGCGAGGCGGGGTTCGGGGAAGCCCGGCCTGCAAACGTCTAGGACCCGACCAAGTCGGTCCAAAGGCGATCTGCGGGTTCCGCTGGCGAGCGCGGGTCGTATTCGCCTTCGACCAAGTCCGTCCACAACCGCTCGGGGCCGAGCGCGGTGGCGGGCGGCCGCGGCGCGGCGTCGCTCTGTTTGGGGCCGGGCGCCTGGTCACGCATTTCGAGAAGCGCACACAGGTGCGCGCTCCAGCGGTCGATCGCATCGCGCTTTTCAGCCACATAGGCGTAGAGGTTGTAATGGCGCGCGGTGATCGCTGCGCCGCCCCCGCCATCCTTGTGCGCGAGGATCTTGGAAACGACATGGGGCGCAACGCCGATCGCCGCGATCCCCGTCGCCCCGGTGCGACGCAGATCGTGGAGGCGAACGTCGTCGAGCCCGAGCGCGGTCGTCATGTCCGCCATTGCATGGCTGAGTGCGGCGGGTTCGATGGGCGCGTCGTTTGACTGCGGAGATGGGAAAACGAATGGGCTCGCCCCCTTCCGCCGCTTGTCCTGAAGCCCGATCGCTGCCTCGATCAAGGCCACGGAGCGATCGCAGAGCGGCGCCAAGTGTTCCACGCGACCCTTGGCGCGCTCGGCCGGGACAAGCCAGGTCTTGCGGACCAGATCCACTTCGTTGCGGCGCATGCCCGAAATCTCCCCGCGACGCTGCAGGGTGAACATCGCAAGCTCGATCGCGATGCGCACGGGCCGGCTGATCAGCACCTTCTCCCCGGCCTTCCTGTCCCTGATCACCAACCCTTCGCTGTCCTGCAGTCCGCTCCAGAGGCGTTTCAGCTCGTCGTCGGTCAGGGTGCGTGTACGCGCCTCGACCTGCGAGACACGAGCCACGTGCGTGACCGGATTCACCGCGACGCGCTCCTCGGCGATCGCATAGTTGAAGAGCTGCGAGAGCAGGCCCCGAACACGGTTGGCCTGTCCGCCGGAGGCTTCATAGATCTCCTTCACGACGTCCCGCACACGGCCGCGCGTGACCTCGTCCACGCCGTCGGCGCCCAACTTCGGCGCGACATGCTTGGTCCAGAGCCACCGTTCGGCCGAGATGGTGCTGTCCGCCTTCCTGCGCCCGCGTCCGCTGCGGTGTGTGCCGAGCTCGCAGGCGCTGAAGTAGGCGCTCGCCAAGTCGGACATCGTCTTGAGCGGCTGGGCTTTGGCGGCGCGGCGGGCCACCTTCTTTGCGACGGCCGGGCTTTCGCCGTGGTCGACCTTGGCGCGAAGGAGGCGAGCGGCCACACGGGCGCCCTGCAGCGTCAGCCGTCGGACCTCGCCCTCGGCGTCAGCCGTGTCGTCGATGGTGGGGTCGAAGACGCCGATCGTGACCCGGCACTGCTTGTCGGTGCGTCTGTCGCGGTAACGGAACGACCAGGATTTCTCGCCTGCGGCCGAGACCCGCAGCTCCAGCCCGCGCACGTCGCCGTCCGGGTAGGCCACGCGCTGAGCCTCGGCGCCATCGGGCGTGGTCCTCACGCCCGGCTTGGCGCTGCGGCAGAAGGCTGAGGTGAGGTTTCGGTCCGAACGCCTGGGCACTTTTCCTACCCCGCTCGTTTTGTGACCCCGGGTTCCGGGTCACACTGGGGTCACAAAATGGAGCATTTCCATGGGAAAATCTGAACCCGCTCGAACCCGAGATCAAGTCACAAGTCATTGGTTATATTGTGATTTGTCGTTTCACCCGGTTTCTGCTTGTTTCATCAGAACCGAACTACGAATCTGAGGGTCGGGCGGACTTTGCGGCCTCGGGCACTATCGCCGACCGATGTCAGACGAAGCCACCTGAAACGTCCTGCAACGAGTGCCGGCTTTGATCGATCGGTCGAGACTGGCTCGCGAGCGTCGGCCGTCGGGTTGGTACGTTCGCGCCGAGGACATAAACCGGATGCCGAGTCTACGATCAGGCGGGAGGATAGCCGATCCGTCGGTAGGCTCCGGTCAAGCCGCCGAAGCGATTGGCGTAGGTTCTGGCGCTGGGCAGGTCCGGCGCAGCGTCAATAAGACCCTCCGTGAGGCGGCCCCTTTCTTCGAGGAGCCGTCTCAAACCCGCCAGAAGCTCGTCATCAGCGTAGATCTGGCGGTGAGGACCGCGACCAAGATTGCGGTCCCGCAGCACGTCCGCCCGCCTTTGCGCGTGGATTGAAAGCGTCACGCCGACCGCTCGTCTGATCGCGTCCATATTGCCAAGATGGTGGCTGTAAAGGGCAGACGAGAATCTCCCATAACGCCGAAGAGTGCGTTGGGTGAGCGTGCCGTTCTGCTGGACCATGCGCCGGACGTCGGCGAGCACCGCGTCCGAAGTAATCCGCGCGCGGGCCGCCTCGCGCTTGCGCTGCACGGCGCCGAACGTTCGCTTGGAAACGATGGGGGGGACAACGTCGTCGACTACGACCCAGGACTCACGGGGCACGGGATCGCGATGGGAGCTCCCGAGCTTCGAGGTGCTGCGACCGCTCACCATGCGGCCGATGTAGATCTCGTTTTGCAGAAGCTCTCCGATCACATTGGCGAGCCAAGGACGGCCGAAGGAGTTGTAGACGTGTTCCGCGTTGAGCCGGTGGGCGATGGTTGAGATTTGGGCTCTGGGGCGAAGGTACATCCGAAAGATGCGCCTGACGGTTTCAATCTCGTCGGATGGGCCCAACACGAGCCTGGAATGGGCTCCGTCCTTGAACTTCCAGGCCTCTCGTCCGCAAACACCAAGTACGCGTCCGTGGCGGTCCAGAACCTGTCGGCGAAAGCCGTAGGCGGGAACGCCGCCCATCCAGAAACCCTGTGCTCGAAGGCCCCTATGAGCGCGCATAACGCGTTCGGAGAGCTCCCGACTGTACTCGGCTGCCATCGCGCGCTTGAGGTGTTTGAGGAGCGCGGAGGCGGGGCTTCCGTCGTTCTCGAAGACTTCGGCGCAGTATCGGACCGATACGCCTGCCTCCGCGCAGATGAACTCATAATAAGCGGCTTGGTCGGGGTTCTGGAATCGACCCCAGCGGCTGACGTCATAGACCAGGATTTCCCGGAAATCCGCAGTTCCGGCCACAATGTCAGAAAGCAACGCCTTTAGCCCGACCCGTCTCTCAATCGTCAGGCCGCTGAGTCCCGCATCCGTGTAGGTTCTGACGATCTCGAAGCCGTGTTGCAGCGCATAAGCCGCGTTGGCCGCGATCTGGTAGGCGATAGAGTAGTCCTGCCGCTCAGTGGACATCCGGACATACTGCGCAGCCCGCACGCGTTCGGACATCTTCCGCTCCGGCTTCGCGAGGCGCCCACGATGCTTCCGCCGCCCTTTCGAGGCTAGCCACGAGGGTGTGATCAGCGGCGGGACGAGGCTCCGCAGGCGCGGTTATCACGCTTCTGGCCCACGTGGACGGGACTCGCGCGTCCGGGAGCGTCGCGGTCGCGACCGGGCGCTCACAGGCCTCGGCGGCTCGGCCTCCTCAGCAATGACGGTGGCCTGGACTTGTGATGGCGCCAAGCGCCCAGGACCCGGTCCACCACAAGCGTCGCCTTTGCCCTGCGGCGCGGACAGGCAGCCATCTTGCCCAATTGCGTCCCGCGCTCGGACGTTGACATACCCTTTGCACCACTCTTCTAGCATCGGCGTCTTGGCGAGAGTGAGAGACAGATGCGGCGCGAGGCGTTCCGGGCCTTTCTGACCACGAACTACATGGGCAAGATCGGCCAGCCGTTGTCAGCGGCGAGCGCCAAGAGCTACGCTGCCTACGCCGCGCAGGTCGAAAGGCTGCTTGGCTTCGATCTTGATTCCGCCCAGGACTTGGCCCGGATGGAGGAAGCACTTCTGGCGGCGGCGACGGACGGCGGAATCTCGGCGGTCAAACTCAACAATCTGCAATCCGGCCTCCGCGCCTACGCCAGATTTCGGGCTCTCATGCCGCGCTGAGTCCGAGCAACTGCGACCCTCGAACCCGGTTTGGGGCGCACGACCGGCTCCGCTCAGGACGCAGGTAGGGGGCCGTGCGCCCCGCTTTGCGAACCAGGCTCTGAACTGGCGTGGCGGCGAGAGATAGCAGCGGGAGCGGCTGGTCGGGAGGGTGGGAAGAAGGGGCGGCTGCAGGCTTTGCCAATTCAACGCGCGTTAAGCGTCAAAATACACGTAATAGTCGCGACTGGCGTCCGATGCTCAGCTCGATATGGCGATGGATCTTCATCTGGTGCTGGGCCTTAGCGTGTCAGCCGCCTTCCTGACGGGGGTCTACGGCGAGCGATGGCGGATGAGACGCACTGATCGTCGACGTCCGGTGGTGCGCCTAGAAGTCCCGTCGGCGGGCGCCAGGTCGTCGGGCTTCCGCGGAGGCCGACGAACGGTGACCGACGCTGCGGACCAGCTTCGCGACGTGATGTCCGGCGCATTCGAGAAGCGCCGGCTGATGTCTCGGGCGGAGGCGAAAATCTTTTTTGACGCCGAGCGCGCCATCCGCGCCCACAAGCTGCCTTGGCGGGTCATGGCTCAAGTCAGTCTTGGCGAGGTCCTCGCATCTCCGGACGCGGCGGCTTACGCCGCCATCAACAGCAAACGGGTGGATGTGCTGGTGGTGTCCAACGCAGGGGACCCCATCGTTGCGGTCGAATACCAGGGGGCGGGCCACTATCTGGGCGCTGCTTCCGCGCGGGATGCGGTTAAGAAGGAGGCGCTGCGCAAGGCGGGCGTGGCCTACCTTGAGATGACCCCGAATCACGACGGGGAAGACCTCGCGCGGGAGATCGCGCGCATCGCCGCGGCAAGGCGCCAGGGCTGACGGCGCGATCAGCGCAGGCTGGGACGATCGACAAGGCCTGCGACCGCGTAGTGGGTGAAGCGTCGATGAGGCCGCATGCCATCAATTCCTTCGGCCCGGCCCGACCGGCGAAAGCCTCACGGCGGCTACGGCGCCCCCTCGAATGCGGAGGACAGGAAGGCGCCGAGAAAGTTGCCGGCGAGCTTGGCGGCCTCATCCTCGTGGCTAGCCTCGATCTGCTCGGCGTCTCGGCGGCACTGCGCCAAGTCCCGGCGCACAAACAGAAGACGCCGATAGGCGTTGAACGCCGCATCGCGAAACCTCGACTGCGCGTCCTGGATCGAAGAGGCATCGGCATGAGGGCCCGGAGCTGTCACGAAGGGGAAGCAGAAGCCCGCGCGCAGCTTGCCTATTCTCACCAGACGCCCGAGGGCGAGGTCGTAGGGGAGCGCCTGAAGCTCCCGATCCTGCAGTGCGCCCACCAGTCGAGGGGCGGCCGAGGCCCGAAGCATATAGGCGCTGGCCCCCGCGAACGTGGAAGCTGTGAGGTCTTCCAGGGCGGAATGACCCTTGTTTGCGAGTTTCGGCCAGCGCCGCGTGAGGTTCGCGAGCGCCATGATGTCCGTGGGGATCAGGTCTCCGAACACGAGGTCGTAGTCCGGCGCGGCCTCCAGCATCCGCGGCAGGACCGCGAAGGCTTCTGGCGAGAAGATGGTGTCGTCCTCCACGACCAACACTGCGCCCTCGTCCGCCCTCACCGATTCGAGCACCCGGAGGTGACTGGCCCAGCACGCCCGCTCAGGGGGGGTGAGGGGGGAGAGTTGAGGGGGAAGCTTACCGGCGTTCACAGCCGGTGTTCGCTCCAAGGTCCAGCCGGCGGGCGCGGCTGCGGTGAAACTCGCCTCAAGGTCCCTGCGCCGGTCCTCGGCGGCGTCCAGGTTGATGTAGAGGCACCTCATGATGGCGGATCAGCTCTGTTGCTGCGCTCAGGTCCTGCTCGGATGATGCGCCTGGCCGGCCTTTCGCCCGCCGGACAGCTTGTATAGGTCGCAGAGTGGCGAGGTAGGCGCGCGCATGCGCGGAGGATCAGTCCTCTGTGCGCACATCGCAAGCGTCCCGCCCGCTGAGTCGTTGGAGTTGTAGCCATGCCGCGCAAGCCCGCCCAGGTCCCGTCGCCTTTGCTAGACCCTGCCCTTGCCCTGCATAGGCAGGGGCGACTCACGGAAGCCGCCGCGATCTACCGGACCATCCTGACCCGCGATCCGCAAAATGCCGATGCGCGCCATCTGCTTGGTCTGGTGGCCCTGTCAAGCGGTAAGGTCGAAGCTGCTGTGGAGATGATCTCTCTGGCGCTCGGGCAGCGTCGTGATCCGGCGATGCTATGCAACCGGGGCAACGCTCTCTTGCGACTCGGTCGTTGCGAAGAAGCGCTCACCGACGCCGACGACGCGATCGGCCAGCGCCCAGACTTGAGGGACGCCCACGAACTCCGGGGCGAGATACTTGCCCGACTGGGGCAGATCGATGAGGCGTGCTCCGCCTTCGATACAGCCCAGCGTCTGAGGCCCCGCCTCGAGACCTGGATTCGCCGTGGAGAGGCGTTGTACACGGCCGGGCGGTACGCAGACGCACTGGCCAGCTTCACGGAGGCCATGCTCATGGCGCCCGGATCCGGGGCGGCTCTCCGTGGGCGAGGACATTCGCTTTACGCTCTCGGGCGATTCGAGGACGCCCTGCAGGCCTATGACGCCGCCATTTCGGCGGAGCCCGCCCATGCACTTGGACACTACAACCGCGGCAACGTGCTGCGAGTCCTAAAGCGGTTCGAGGCGGCGGCGGCAAGCTATGAGGCGGCGACCTCCGCCGATCCTGGTTTCGCCGTGGCGCGCCACAATAGGGCTCTGTGCCTTCTCCACCAGGGCCGCCTTGCGGAAGGCTTCGAGGATTACGAGGTCCGCAAGCAATGCCCCACTTTCGTGGATCCTCGTTATCAGTTGGACCGGACCCTGGGCCCAGGCGACGACCTCATGGGGCGGACCCTGTTCATCTATCCGGAACTCTTCCAAGGGGACCTAATCCAGTTCGGTCGGTTCGCCCGGAC
>JBKOYY010000136.1:0-33699 GCA_046725615.1 Pseudomonadota bacterium | reverse complement strand
GTGCTCGCGGACTTCACCCCGCGCAACGCCGAGCTTCTGAAGGTTCGCGACGACCTGCAGGCGAAGATCGACGCCTGGTGGGGCGGTCGGAAGGGTCAGACCTACGACGTGGCCGCCGCCACCGCCTTCCTGCGCGAGATCGGCTACCTGCTGCCCGAGCCGGCGGACTTCACCATCGGCACGGCGAACGTCGACCCCGAGATCGCCAAGCTGGCCGGCCCGCAGCTCGTGGTGCCGGTGTCCAACGGCCGCTATGCCCTGAACGCCGCCAACGCGCGCTGGGGCAGCCTTTACGACGCGCTGTACGGCACCGACGCCCTGGAGCCGCCGACCGGGACCAAGGGCTATGACCCGGCGCGGGGCGCCAAGGTGATCGCCTATGCCCGCGCGTTCCTCGACCGCGCCGCGCCGCTGGCCGGCGCCTCGCACGCCGACGCGACCCTCTACGCCATCGAGGGCGGCGCCCTGGCCGTCACGCTCAAGTCCGGCGGCAAGGCCGCGCTGGCCGATCCGGCGCAGCTGGCGGGCTGGCGGGGCGAGGCGGGCGCGCCGTCCGCGGTGCTGCTGAAGCACAACGGCCTGCACCTGGAGATCCTGGTCGACCGCACGCACAACGTCGGCAAGGACGATGCGGCCGGCGTGGCGGACGTGATCGTCGAGTCGGCCCTGACCACCATCCAGGACTGCGAGGACTCGGTCGCCGCCGTCGACGCCGAGGACAAGGTCGGCGTCTATCGCAACTGGCTGGGCCTGATGAAGGGCGATCTGGCCGTCGACTTCCAGAAGGGCGGCCGCACCGAGACCCGCCGCCTGGAGCCCGACCGGACCTACACCGGCGTGGACGGCAAGCCGCTGACCCTGCCGGGCCGCTCGCTGATGCTGGTCCGCAATGTGGGCCACCACATGCTGACCGACATGGTCCGCCTGGGCGGCCAGCCGGTGTACGAGACCGCGGTCGACGCGCTGGTCACCGCCGCCGCCGCCCTGCACGACCTGAAGGGCGCGCGCCGCAACAGCCCGGCCGGCTCGATGTACGTCGTGAAGCCCAAGATGCACGGGCCGGACGAGGTGGCCCTGGCGGTCCGCCTGTTCGACATGGTGGAGGACGCCCTCGGCATGGCGCGCAACACCATGAAGATGGGGATCATGGACGAGGAGCGCCGCACCAGCGCCAACCTCAAGGCCTGCATCTTCGCGGCGAAGGATCGGGTGGTGTTCATCAACACCGGCTTCCTCGACCGCACGGGCGACGAGATCCACACGGCGATGGAAGCCGGCCCGGTGATGCGCAAGGACGCCATCAAGGCCGAGCCGTGGCTGGCCGCCTACGAGAAGCGCAACGTGGAGATCGGCCTTGCCGCCGGCTTCCCCGGCCGGGCGCAGATCGGCAAGGGCATGTGGGCCGCGCCCGACATGATGAAGGACATGCTGAACGCCAAGATCGGCCACCCGCGGGCCGGCGCCAGCACCGCCTGGACCCCCTCGCCGACGGCGGCGACGCTGCACGCCCTGCACTACCACGAGGTGGACGTGCCCAGCCTGCAGGCCGAGATGGCGGCGGCGGCCAGCAAGACCGGCACGGACGCGCTGTTGACCCCGCCGCTGGCGAAGTCGAACTGGAGCCCCGAGGACGTGCAGCAGGAGCTGGACAACAACGCCCAGGGGATCCTCGGCTATGTCGTCCGCTGGATCGACCAGGGCGTCGGCTGCTCCAAGGTGCCCGACATCCACGACATCGGCCTGATGGAGGACCGCGCCACCCTGCGGATCTCCAGCCAGCACATGGCCAACTGGCTGCGCCACGGGGTCTGCACCGAGGCCCAGGTGCGGGAGACCTTCGCCCGCATGGCCAAGGTGGTGGACGGCCAGAACGCGGGCGACCCGCTCTACACGCCGATGGCGGGGAACGAGGGGCTGCCCGCCTACCAGGCGGCGCTGGACCTGGTGTTCAAGGGCCGCGAGCAGCCGAACGGCTACACCGAGCACATCCTCACCGCCCGCCGCCGCGAGCGGAAGGCGCAGCTCGCGAAGGCCTGACGGCTCAGGCCTCCGCGACCACGAGGTCGCGGTAGGCCCGCCAGCTCGCCAGGCCCAGCCAGGGGAACACCACGATCAGGGCGATGAAGCCCGTCGCCGCGCTGCCCAGGGTCAGCGCGGCGATGATCGCGGCCCAGATGAGCATGGGGACGACGTTGTCGTGGACGGCGCGCACGCTGGTGGCGGCGGCCTCGAAGAAGCTGCGCTGCGGGTTGAGCAGCATGGGCGCGGTCAGCACCACGATCCCATAGGTCAGGAAGGCCATGACGCCGCCGACCATCGTGCCGGTGACGAGCATCCGATGGCCCTCCGGCGTCTCGAGGGCGAAGCGGACGAACGCCTCGACCGTGCGGTGGATCTGGTAGGTCGACAGGCCGTAGACGATCTGGGCCGCCTGGACCCAGATGCCGAAGATGACGAACAGCAGCAGGCCTAGGTAGGCGAGGTCCTGGCGCAGCGTGCCCGGCGGCAGGAACGTCGTGCGCAGGGTGGGCCGTTCCCCGACGTCGAGCCGGCGGCCCGTCTCGTAGTTGCCCATGGCCAGGACCGGGGCGACGAACACGAAGCCGAAGGTGAGCGTCAGCGCCCAGACGGCCAGGTTCGACGCGACGAGGGCCCCTGCGATGCCGGCGCAGACGGCCGCGACCACGAGGCCGAACGGCAGCGACACCTGCCAGGATCGCCACAGCGCGCTCCAGCCCCAGGCCAGCCACCTCAGCGGCGCGGTCGGTCCGATCCGCTGCACCGCTGGCAACCTCGATCCGGCCGCCATGCCTTACCCTCCCCGCCGCGCCGTCGTTGCAGCGCCGCATGGCGAAGCTGCGGTCGCAGGTTGGGGAGGCGCCTTGAGCTGCGTCAATGCGTGGCGCTGCGCCTCAGGCCGCGCCGCCCGCGCCGTCCATCCAGGCGTAGGCCGAGTGGTTGTGGATCGACTCGAAGTTCTCGGAGGACACTTCGTAGCGCCGGATCCGGGGGTCGTCGGCCAGCCGGGCGGCCACGTCGCGCACCAGGTCCTCCACGAACTTCGGGTTCTCGTAGGCGCGTTCGGTGACGTACTTCTCGTCGGCCCGCTTCAGCAGGCCCCAGAGCTCGCACGAGGCGGCGTCCTCGGCGATGCGGATCAGGTCGTCCGGCAGCATCCGCACGCCGTCGGCCAGGGTGGCGGCGATCGTGATGTGGCTGCGCTGGTTGTGCGCGCCGTAGCGCGAGATGGTCTTGGAGCAGGGGCAGAGGCTGGTGACCGGCGCGGTGATCGACAGCGTCACGGTCGTGCGGCCCGAAAGGTGCTCGGCGCGGAGCGCCATCCGGTAGTCCATCAGGCTGGGGATGCCCGAGACCGGCGCCTGCTTGGTGAGGAACAGGGGCGCCGCCAGCGCGAGGTAGCCGCCGTCCGCCTCCAGCAGGCCCAGCATGTCGGCCATCAGGGCCGAGACGCTGACCGTATCCAGCGGATCGCGCACATCCTGCAGCAGCGCCACGAAGCGCGACATGTGGGTGCCCTTCTGCTCGGCGGGCAGGGCCACATACATCTCCACCTCGGCCACAGTCGGGCAGGGACCTTGCGAGGTCAGGAGGGTCACGGGGTGGGTGACGCCTCGGACGCCGACCCGCTGGATCGGCTGGCCGCGCCGATCGGTGCTGGCCTGGACGTCGGGGAGTTCGGTGGGTGTAAAGGCGTTCATGGCGGGGGTCCTGGGCGTCTTGTCCTGGACAGAAGACCCCAATCATGGCAGTTTGTCCAGGACAATGAGCATGACCGTCCCCTCTATCGACGCCGGCGTCCTGACGATCGGCGAAGCCGAGCGCCGCAGCGGCGTGCCGAAGGAGACCCTGCGTGTCTGGGAGCGCCGCTATGGCTTCCCGGCGCCGACCCGCGACGCGGCGGGCGACCGCCTCTACACCGTGGCGGACGTCGAAAAACTGAGGCTGATGAAGGTGTTGATCGACGCCGGCGAGCGTCCGGCCCAGCTCGCCGGCCTCGGCGTCGAGGAACTGGCGGCCCGGGCGCCGCGTCCGGCGCCGGCCAACGATGCGGTGGGCGAGTGGGTGGAGGCCGCCCTCGACCGCCTGCGCCGGCACGACGTCGACGGGCTGCGCGACCTGCTCCAGTCCGGCATCTACGCCCGGGGTCTGGACCGTTTTGTCCAGGACAACGTCGCTGCCCTGACGCGGGCCGTCGGCGAGGCCTGGGTCGGCGGCCGCCTGCAGGTCTACGAGGAACACCTGTTCACCGAGCAACTGGTGCGCGTCCTACGGGGCGCGCTCGACGGCCTGCCGCGCCCGCCCGCGGCCCGGCCGCGCGTGCTGCTGACCACCGCGCCGGGGGAGCCGCATGCCCTGGGTCTGCTGATGGCCGAATGCCTGCTGACCCTGGGCGGCGCGCGCTGCCTTTCGCTGGGGCCCGAGACGCCGCCCGAGCAGATCGTCGGCGCTGCGGCGGCTCACGACGCCGACGTCGTGGCGCTCTCGTTCTCCGGCATGTTCGGCGAGGCGGCGGCCCGCGCGGTCGCCAGCGACCTTCGCACCTACCTGCCGACGGCCACCGAGCTGTGGGTGGGGGGCGCCTGTGCGGGCCTCGCCGGTCTCGCGCACGCCGGCGTGCGCCCCCTCCCGAACCTCGCCGACATTCCCGAAGCGCTGGCCGGCTGGCGCGCCGCCGCCGCCTCTAGGAAGGAGCGCTGACCATGTTGCAGACCATCGTGCTTGGACTGGGCGCCGCCGCGGCCGTGCTGACCTTTGCGCCCGGCGCCTCGCGCGCGTCGGTGGAGCAGCCGAGCTACAGGGTGCTGGGCAAGGCCGGCGACGTCGAGTTGCGCGAGTATCCGGCCCTGATCGCCGCCGAGACGGTGGTTACGGGCGACGAGGCCAGCGCCCGCAACCGCGGCTTCCGACGCATCGCCGACTACATCTTCGGCGGCAACCAGAGCCGCAAGTCGGTGGCCATGACCGCGCCGGTGGCGCAGTCGCCCGTCTCCGGGAAGCCCGCTTCCGAGAAGATCGCCATGACCGCCCCGGTGGCGCAGGAGCCGGTGGCCGGCGGCTGGCGGGTGCAGTTCTTCATGCCGGCCGCCTACGACATGGACAGCCTGCCGCGGCCGAACAGTCCGGACGTGGTGCTGCGGCGCCTGCCCCCGCAGCGCTATGCGGTGCTGCGCTTCAGCGGATCGAGCCGGCCCGCCCGAATGGCCGAGCGCCAGGCCGAGCTGGAAGCGGCCGCCAGGATGCAGGGCTGGCAGGCGACGGGCGAGGCGGTCTACTGGTTCTACGACCCGCCGTGGACCCCGACGCCGATGCGCCGCAACGAGGTGGCGATCCCCGTCGCGGCGCCTTAGGGGCGCGTTACTTCTTCAGCCAGCCGCCGCCGTTGGGCTTGTAGTACTCGCCCGGCTTCAGCTTGGCCTGGACGACCGTCATGTAGGCCGAGGCGCCCGCGGCTTCCACCGAGACGCCGTTCTTGGCCGCGGCCTGGCGGTAGAGGGCGAGACGGCCCTCGTTGATCTCCTCGACGGCGGCCTTGAGGGCCGGGTCGCTGGAGGGCTTCACGAAGCCGAGGAGGCCGTCGCCCTGTTCGCCGACGATCCCCTGGGCCTTGGCGGCGTCGACGGCGGACTTGGCGTCCATGGCGTAGGCGGCCGCGGCCGGAACCGCGAGGGCGGCCAGGACGGCGGCGGCGATGCTCAGTTGCTTGTTCATGTCTCTCGTCCTCTCCCCTTAGAAGAGGTTGGGGTTCTTCTGGATCAAGGCCTTGACGTCCTCGTCCAGCTGCAGCCGGACGTTGGCGTCCAGCTTGGCGTAGATGTTGATGGGCGCGACCTCGACCTTGATGGTCGGGGCGCAGGCGGCGAGGCCGCTGGCCGTGGCCAGGACGGCGATCAGGGCGGCCCTCATGGTGCGGTCTTCCTCATCTTGGCTCCTAGAGTGATTGGTCACGGCTGAACCGGAGCTGAACTTTTCGCCTTCTGATACTCGGCGTAGTCGGCGAGCAGGTCATCCAGGTTCAGCGTCGTGTCGAGGGTGAGATTGACGCCCGTGCCCGATGGCAGCGGCAGCTTGCGGCCCAGGAACTTGCGCTGGATCAGGTCCATGATCGTCAGGCGGATGCGCTGCTTCTGCGGCGGGTCGTGGCGGCCGATGATGTGGAACAGCACGCCCAGGCGGCCGTCCTCGCGGCTGGAGATGGTGGCGGCCATCTTGTCGAAGGCCAGGTTCTCCATCGCCTGGTAGGCGAAGTCGGTGAAGGTGTCGTTCGGCGCGGGCGCCTCCACCGGTCCCTTGATCTCGCCCTCGGCCTGGACGCCCGTCAGCGCCGTGCGGTTGATGGAGATGCGGCCCGGCTGGATCGCCTTGAGCTCGCCGCCGGTGATGCGGATGCGGGTCCCGTTGGCCTCGAACGGGATGCGACCGCTGACCTTGGCGTCGAACTCCACCTTGTCGCCGAAGGGCGAGGCCTCGACGAGGTCGTGGAGCTGGACCCCTTCGACGACCAGGACGCCGCGGCTGGGCGCGCCCGGCGTGAGGGGGATTTCCAGGGTTTCCAGTCGCACCTTCCCGCCGCCGACCTCGGCCTCGCTGCCCGCGACGCGGATGAGGTTGTCGGCGATCTCGAAGCGGGCGCGCAGGTGCTCGACGAGGACGATCGTCTCGACGGTATCCACCGTCAGCTCCTGGCCCGGCGCGGTGGTCAGGGGCGCGAGGCTGGAGAAGACGGCGACGCCCTTCAGGCCCTTGATCGGGCCGGCGGGGCTGGTGAAGTCGAGGCGCGGCACGGTCAGCGTCCCGCCGCTGGTCACCCCGTCGGCGGTCCAGTCGAAGCGACCCTGGAAGCGCGCCGATCCCACGGCCGGCGAGCCCAGGGCACCGGCCATGGGCGAGATCTGGTCGGGCTGCAGGCCGCCCTCGGCGAAGGCGAGCTCCGGTGTCTGGATGGCGATGCCGCCGCGACCCTGACCCGTGTCCTGGGTCAGCTGGGCCGTCGCGATGGTCGGACCGCCGGGCAGGCGGGCAGAGAGGTCGGCCTTGAGCACGCCGCCGGAGAAGGTCGCGTCGCCGGACAGTCGCAGGGGATTGAAGCGCGCCTCAGGCGTCGTGTCGGCGAGCCGCACGGTGGCGATCTGCGCCCGGGCGGTCAGGCGCGGGCCGGCTCCCGAGGCGGTTATCGAGGCTGCGCCGCTGTCGATGCGGACCTGGGCGAAGGGGACGCTCGCGGCCATCGCCTCGGCCCGGGCGGCGAAGCGCCAGGCGCCGTCGCGAACGGCGAACACCGGGCCGCCGGCGGGGCAGAGGCGGCCCGCCAGATCCTCGACGTCGTTCTCGCCGAGTTCCAGACGCTCCGCCTGGACGGCGATGCAGCGCTCGGCCGTGAAGCTGACGCCGGCCTCGCCGAAGCGCAGGCGACCGGCCGCGTCGATCCGGCCGCGCTGGACGGGACCGACGGAGAGGGCGGTGCGCACCGTCAGGTCGGCGAAGGGCGAGGGACCGAGGTCGAGCCGGCGGACCGCGACGTCCACGTCCGGCAGGCCGCCCCCGGAGACGGTGAGGCGGGCGGGCGCGGCGAGGCTGGTCAGGCGGACCTCGCCCCCGGTGTCGGGCAGGAGGCGCAGCGGCGCGCCGAGGCGAGCCTGGACGGGCTCGGGCCGCGCGCTGTTGAGGTCCAGGCGGACGTCGGGCGCGGAGATCCGGAAGGCGCGGGCGGCGCGCTTGATGGCGGCGATGTCGGCGCTGTCCTCCGCCAGGGGACGGCCGAGGCCGGACCAGCGTCCCCGACCCTGGGCAGCGAGGCGGGCGTCCAGCTGGACGCTGGCCGGGCTCGCGCGCAGGGGCCCGCCGCCGCGAACGTCCAGCTGCGGCAGGGTGAGGTCGCCGGCGACGATCCCATCGGCCATGGCGCGCGTGCGGAGGGTGGCGGTGACGAGATCGCCGGCCTTGCGGTCCCAGCGCAGGTCGTCGGCGGCGACCGAGGCCTGGACGGCGCCGGACCGGGATGCGCCCAGGCTGGCCCCCTTGGCGGTGAGGTCGGCGCGGCCGGCGCCGGCGACCGCGAGCGTCGGGATCCAGCCGCTGGCCTGACCGTCGAAGGCGGCGGTGAGCCGGGCGCCGGCGAGGCGCTGGTCACCCGCGGTGAGGCCTCCGGCGGTGAGCAGCGCCCGGATCGAGACCGCGCCGTCGCCGCGCCGTTTCTCCAGGTCGGGATAGGGCGCCTTGGCGTTCAGGCTGAAGCGCGCATCGGAGACGGTCGCGCCGGCCAGGGTCGCGCGGTCGGCGGGGGCGGAGAGCGACAGGTCGATGCGGTCGCCCGTGGTGGCGGCCTTGAGCGTTCCCGCCCCCAGCGCGATGTCGAACCCCTGCCCACGCAGGCGCGCCGGGGCCGAGGTTGCGGCAAGGGTCCTGAGCCTGGCGTCCTCGACCAGGGCGTCGGCGGTGAGGCGGACCGGGCCATAGTCGGTGGCGAGATGGAGGACGCCGTCGTCGATGGCCACCCGGGGCTTGGCGGCGTCGGGCCGGGGCGGGCGGCGCAGGAACTCCTGCACCAGCGGGTCGAGCGCGCCCACATGCAGGCCGTCGCGGCGGAGCTGGGCGCGCAGGACCGGCTTGCGGAGGGTGACGGAGACCACGTCCAGCCGCGTCAGGCGCAGGCGGTAGCGGACCTCCACCCGTTCGGCGGCGAAGTCGGGATTGCGCGCGTCCCCGACCCGGAGGCGCGCGATGAAGGTGGAGGGGCCGAACGCCTCGACCTGCGCCTCGGCGGCGACGCCCTTGGACCTGAGCCAGCCGGTCAGCGCCTCGCGCGCCAGCATCCGGCGGTTCAGCCAGGTGAGCGCCGCGATCAGCACAAGGGCCACGCCGACGAGCGCCAGGATCAGGCGCAGCGGTCTGGTCTTCGGAGGCGTGGACTCGGTCAAGGCGGGGAAGGGCTCGCGGAAGCTTCACCCTCTTTAGCGCAGAATGCGGCTATTCGATGCGCGAGTTGGCGGAGAGGGCGGGATCGGGCCCGGGCGAATACGCTACGCCGCCTGCCGACTGCGAGAGACAGCCAGCCCCCCTCCGCCCTCATCTACGCAAGGGTCGGGCCGGAGGATGCGCCAGGACCGCCTGGGGTCAGACGCCGAGCTGGGCCAGGGCGACGCCGCCGTCCACGGCGATGGTCTGGCCGACCACGTAGTCACCGGCTCGGCTGGCCAGGTAGATGGCCACGCCCTGCATGTCCTCGTCCGTGCCGATGCGGCGCGAAGGGATGCGCTTGGCCACCTCGTCGCCATGGTCGCGGGCGACCCGGTTCATCTCGGAGGCGAAGGCGCCCGGCGCGATGCCGGTGACCGCGATGTTGTCCTCGATCAGCCGGGCCGCGAGCCGGCGGGTCAGGTAGATCAGGCCCGACTTGGAGGCGTGGTAGGAATAGGTCTCCTGCGGGTTCAGGCGGATGCCGTCGATCGAGGCGACGTTGATCACCTTGGACGGGCTCTGCGGCGTGCCGGCGGCCTTCAGGGCGCCGTGCAGGGCCTGGGTCAGGAAGAAGGGCGACTTGACGTTCAGGTTCATCACCTTGTCCCAGCCGCTCTCCGGGAACTCGTCGAACGGCGCGCCCCAGGCGGCGCCCGCGTTGTTGAGCAGGATGTCCAGCTTGTCCTCGCGCTCGAGGAAGGCCTTCGCCAGGGCCTGGCAACCCTCCACCGTCGACACGTCCTGCGGCAGCGGGATGCACTTGGGGCCCAGCTCCTCGGCGGTCTCGATGCAGGCCGGCGCCTTGCGCGAGGAGATGTAGACGCGGGCGCAGCCGGCCTCGATGAAGCCCTTGGCGATCATCTTGCCGATGCCGCGCGAGCCGCCGGTGACCAGGGCCACCTTGCCGTCCAGAGAAAACAGATTCGACGCCATTCCGAGGCTCCCTTCCCTTCGGGCACAATTGACTTGGCCGTGTCCGCCGGGGCCTATAACACGCGTTTGAATTCCACGACCGCCAGATAATTTGAACGAGCGGTCCGCCACCAATTTCGAGGAAGCCAGATGACCGAGATCAATTCGGTGACCACCCTGACCCGCGAAGGCGACGTCGACGTCATCACCCTGAACTCTCCGCCGGTGAACGCTCTGTCGGCCAATGTGCGCGACGGGTTGTTCGAGGGCTTCAAGGCCGCCGCGGCCTCGGACTCCAAGGCCATCGTGCTGATCTGTGACGGCCGCACCTTCATCGCCGGCGCCGACATCAGCGAGTTCGGCGCGCCGGGCAAACCCTCGGCGTCCCTGCCCGACGTCCAGAACATGATGGAGAACTCGCCCAAGCCGGTGATCGCCGCGATCCACGGCACGGCCCTGGGCGGCGGCCTGGAAGTGGCCCTCTGCGCCCACTACCGCGTGGCGGTCCCCTCCGCGAAGCTGGGCCTGCCGGAAGTGGCCCTGGGCCTGCTGCCGGGCGCCGGCGGCACCCAGCGCCTGCCGCGCGTGGTCGGTGTCGAGAACGCCCTGGAGATGATGACCTCGGGCCGTCACGTGCCGGCCAAGGAAGCCGCCAGCCTGGGCCTGGTCGACGAGCTGGTCGAGGAAGGCAAGCTGAAGGAAGGCGCCCTGGCGTTCGCCAACAAGTGCGTCGCCGAGAACAAGCCGCTGGTGAAGATCAGCGAGAACAACACCAAGCTCGAAGCGGCCAGGGGCAAGCCCGAGATCTTCGCCGAGTTCCGCAAGAAGAACGCCCGCAAGTTCCGCGGCTTCGACGCGCCGGAAGCGAACATCAAGTGCATCGAGGCGGCGGTGAACTCCGCCAGCTTCGACGAGGGCCTGGCCGTCGAGCGCAAGCTGTTCATGGGCCTGATGACCGGCAGCCAGTCGGCCGCCCAGCGCTACTACTTCTTCGCCGAACGCACCGCCGCCAAGATCCCGGACGTGCCGGACGACACCCCGCTCCGTGAGATCAAGAAGGTCGGCGTCCTGGGCGCCGGCACCATGGGCGGCGGCATTTCGATGAACTTCGCCAACGTGGGCATCCCGGTGGTGATCGTCGAGCTGAAGCAGGACGCGCTGGACCGGGGCCTCGCCACCATCCGCAAGAACTACGAGCGCTCGCGCGGCGCCGACCCGGCGGTGACCGAGAAGCGCATGAGCCTGCTGACCGGCTCGCTGGACATGAACGACTTCGCCGACTGCGACCTCATCATCGAGGCCGTGTTCGAGCGGATGGACATCAAGAAAGACGTGTTCACGAAGCTGGACGCGATCTGCAAGCCGGGCGCGATCCTGGCCTCGAACACCAGCTACCTGAACATCGACGAGATCGCCTCGGTCACGAAGCGGCCCCAGGACGTGATCGGCCTGCACTTCTTCTCGCCGGCCAACGTCATGAAGCTGCTGGAGGTGATCCGCGGCGAGAAGACCGCCAAGGACGTCATCGCCACCTCGATGAAGCTGGCCAAGAAGATCGGCAAGATCGCGGCCCTGGCCGGCGTCTGCCCGGGCTTCATCGGCAACCGCATGCTGAGCCAGCGCCAGCGCGAGGCCCAGAAGCTGATCATGGAAGGCGCGATGCCGTGGGACGTGGACCGCGTGCTCTACGACTTCGGCTTCCCCATGGGTCCGTTCGCCATGAGCGACCTCGCCGGCCTCGACATCGGCTGGGTGAAGGAGAACTCGAAGGGCGAGACCCTGCGCGACGTGCTCTGCGAAGCCGACCGCCGCGGCCAGAAGACGGGCGCGGGCTACTACGACTACGACGAGAACCGTAACGCCAAGCCGAGCGAGTTCACCGAGAACGCGATCAACGCCTTCATCGCCAAGACCGGCAAGAACCCGCGCAAGATCTCGGACGAGGAGATCCTGGAGCGCTGCATCTTCCCGATGATCAACGAGGGCGTGAAGATCCTCGAAGAGGGCAAGGCGATCCGCGCCAGCGACATCGACGTGGTCTGGGTCAATGGCTACGGCTGGCCGGTCTATCGCGGCGGCCCGATGTTCTACGGCGACCTGATCGGCGGCCCCGCCAAGGTCCTGGAGAAGATGAAGGAGTTCCAGGCGACCATGGGCGACGACTTCAAGCCCGCGGCCCTGCTCGAGAAGCTGGCCGCCGAAGGCAAGAAGTTCGGCGACCTCAAGGGCTGATCCGAACGCCATCCACACGAGCGGGGCGGCCCCGGCCGCCCCGCTATTTTTTCACCCACAGGTTCACCTAACGTCAGGATTCGACCACTCATGCGTGAAGCCGTCATCGTCGCCGCCAAGCGGACGCCCATCGGCAAGGCCTATCGTGGGGCCTTCAACAAAACCTACGGCGCGGCCCTGGGCGCGGAATCCATCAAGGCGGCGATCGCCCAGGCCGGCATCGACCCGGCCGAGGTCGACGACGTCGTCATGGGCGCGGCGATGCAGCAGGGCACGACCGGCAACAACATCGCCCGTCAGGCCGCCCTTCGCGCCGGCATGCCCAACACCGTCTCGGGCATGACCCTGGACCGCCAGTGCTCGTCGGGCCTGATGGCCATCGCCACGGCGGCGAAATACATCATCAACGACGGCGCCCCGGTCGCGGTCGGGGGCGGCCTCGAGTCGATCAGCCTCGTGCAGAACGACAAGATGAACCGCTTCATGGCGGTGGACGCCTGGCTGCACCAGCACGTGCCGGAACTGGGCTGCTCGATGCTGGAGACCGCCGAGATCGTCGCCGACCGCTATGGCGTCAGCCGCGAGGCGCAGGACGCGTACGCCCTGCAGTCGCAGCAGCGCACCGCCCAGGCCCAGGCCGAAGGCCGCTTCGCCGACGAGATCGTGCCGGTGACCACGGTCATGAAGGTGGTGGTCAACAAGGAGACCGGCGAGACCGCCGACAAGGAGATCACCGTCAGCGCCGACGAGGGCAACCGCCCCTCCACGACGCTGGAGGACCTGCAGAAGCTGCAGCCGGTGTTCAAGGGCGGCCGCTATGTCCAGCAGGGCAAGTTCATCACCGCCGGCAACGCCAGCCAGCTCTCGGACGGCTCGGCCGCCGTGGTGCTGATGGAAGCCAAGGAAGCCGAGCGCCGCGGCCTGAAGGCCCTGGGCGCCTACCGCGGCATGGCCGTCGCCGGCTGCGGCCCGGAGGAGATGGGCATCGGCCCGGTCTTCGCGATCCCGAAGCTGCTGGAGCGCAATGGCCTGACCATCGACGACATCGGCATCTGGGAGCTGAACGAGGCCTTCGCCTCGCAGACGCTCTACTGCCGCGACAAGCTCGGAATCGACCCGGCGAAGTTCAACGTCTCGGGCGGCGCCATCTCCATCGGCCACCCCTACGGCATGACCGGCGCCCGCTGCACCGCCCACGTCCTCTACGAGGGCAAGCGTCGCGGCGCGAAGTACGGCGTCGTCACCATGTGCGTCGGCGGCGGGATGGGCGCGGCGGGTCTCTTCGAGATCTTCTAAGAGGCCGGCCGCGGCGCCCATCACTCTGGGTGGCTGAAATCGCTGCACGCGATTTCAGCGCGGCGCAGCAGGCCTCTTCGAAATCTTCTGAGCCGCTGATCGCTTCCGCGTTGCGATGAGCTGAGGGCCGCCCCGCCGAGGGGCGGCCCTTTTCCGTTCAGCCGAAGTCGCGCGCCAGTTCGGCGCGGGTGGCGGGGGAGAGGCCGGCGAGGTGACTGTAGCGCTCGTGGCTGCAGCCCACGAGGATCTGGGTGGCCGGGTCGCGGAAGACGGCGATGTGCTCGGGCTTCAGCGGGAAGCGCAGGAAGTGGACCGAGCTGGTCTTGCCGTCCTCGCGCGTGCGCTCGACGTCGCCCTCGGGCACGCCCATCACCCGCTCGGCCCCGACCTGCAGGAAGAAGCAGTCCTCGACGCCCCCGAGGCGCGCCAGGGTCGCCTCGCGCCGCACCGGATCGTCGATCTCGAACATCACGGTGGCGACCAGTTCAGCGCCGTTGGGGATCAGCGGATTGTAGGCCGCCAGCTCGTCGGGCACCTGGTCGGCGCCGCCCTTCTCGATCAGCAGCATCTCCTGCACCTGGAAGAGCATGGTCTCGTAGCACTCGAAGTAAAAGGTGCAGACGGGCCCCAGCTCGATGCGGCGCAGGCGCTTCAGCGGCAGGAGCTCGGCCCGTCGCTCCTTCCGGACCCGGGCGAACTCGGCGTCGGGCAGCAGGTCGTGGGGCGTGATGCGGCGTTCGGCGGCGGGCATCAGTCGACTCCGTAGGCGCGCGCCAGCACCTGGATCGGATGGGCCTGGATCGGCGGGATCGATCCGTCGGCGGCGTCGTCGGCGATGAGCTGGACCATGTGCTTGCAGGCCAGCGGGCAGTCCGAGCACAGGGTCTCGTTGGACTTGGCCTGGACCTGTTTCGCAGCGGGACGGCCGACCTTGCGGGCGACCGCGTGCGTGCCCTTCATCACCCCGAACGTGCCGCCGTGGCCGGAGCAGCGCTCCACCAGGTCGACCTTGGTCTCGGGGATCAGGCGCAGCATCTCGGCCGACTTGGCGCCCATGTTCTGGGCCCGGGCGTGGCAGGCGTGGTGCACCGTCACATTGCCGGGCACGGGCTTCAGCCCCTCGGCAAGGCCGAAGGCGCGCGACAGGTCGACGACGTATTCGCAGACGTCCTTCGTGGCGCGGCTAAGAGCGGCGATGGTCTTGTCCTCGGGCAGCATCAGCGGCCACTCGAACTTCATCATCAGGCCGCAGGAGGCGGTGAGGGAGACCACGTCCCAGCCGTCCGCGATCAGCGGCGCGAAGACGCCGGCGATGCGCCGCGCCTTGCCGGCCACGTCGCCGATGTCGCCGGCCTCCAGCTGGGGCATGCCGCAGCATTCCGGATAGACCAGCTTCACCTCGCAGCCCTGGAGAGCCAGGACCCGGGCCGCCGCGACGGCGGTGTCGGGCGTGTTGTAGTCCACGAAGCAGGTCGCATAGATCGCGACTTTCCGCTGGCCAAAGGCGGGGCCGGCCGGGTTGGGCGCGAGCGGGCTCTTCAGCCGGTCGGTGGCGGTCTTCGAATGGTACTTCGGAAGCTCGACCTCGGCGTCGATCCTGGCGATCGCCTCCAGCAGCTTGCGGAGCGGGGTGTTCTCGCGGGCGCTGGCCCAGTTGGCGAGGCCGGCGACCGGCTTGGCCAGCTTGCCGTTGCGGTCGGTGTGACCCAGCTGCTCGCGCACGAATTCCTTGTCGCCGGCCCGCCGCCGGGCGGCGCGGTAGCGCAGGATCAGGTGCGGGATGTCGATGTCGAACGGGTGCGGCGGGACGTAGGGGCACTTGGTCAGGAAGCACATGTCGCAGAGCGTGCAGGCCTCGGCGACGTGGGCGTGCTCCTTGGGGCCGATGCCGTCGATCTCGCCCGTGGGGCCCTCGTCGATGGCGTCGAACATGCGCGGGAAGCTGTCGCACAGATTGAAGCAGCGCCGGCACGTGTGACAGACGTCGAACTGCCGCTGCAGCTCGGCGTGGACCTTGTCGAGGTCGTAGTAGTCCGGGTCCTGCCAGGCGATGGGCCGGCGGAAGGGCGCGTCGAGGCTGCCCTCGCGGGGCGGGCCGCCCGTGGCGGGGGGCGCTGTGCGGTCTTCGCTCATGTGGGGCGCGGCGGACCTGGGGGTCCGCCGCCTCGGCTCAGTCGAGGGTGTCGAGGGCGCGCTGGAAGCGGCCGGCGTGGCTCTTCTCGGCCTTCGCCAGGGTCTCGAACCAGTCGGCGATCTCGTCGTAGCCTTCCTCGCGGGCCGTGCGCGCCATGCCCGGGTACATGTCGGTGTACTCGTGGGTCTCGCCGGCGATGGCGGCCTTGAGGTTGTCGGCGGTGCCGCCGATCGGCAGGCCCGTGGCGGGGTCGCCGACGCTTTCCATGAACTCCAGGTGGCCGTGGGCGTGGCCCGTCTCGCCCTCGGCGGTGGAGCGGAACACGGCGGCCACGTCGTTGTAGCCTTCCACGTCGGCCTTCTGGGCGAAGTAGAGGTAGCGGCGGTTCGCCTGGCTCTCGCCGGCGAAGGCGGCTTTCAGGTTCTCGATCGTCTTGCTGGTCGCGAGCGACATCGCATCATCTCCCTGTTGGCTGGGGGCTCTGCGGCCCTTTCACCGGCGACTATGGACCCGCGGGACTTCGCGGCAACATGATATCTCCTATGCGGAGGATCGAGCGCGTCTATGGAGCGCCTCCAGCCCGTCGCGGGTTCTCCTGATCCCCACAGGAGGACCGAAGATGGCCGAGGACAAGATTCAGGGCGAAGGCGACTACGTCTCGGGCAAGAAGTACCAGGAGATGCAGCAAGAGTTCGCCAAGACGGGTCCCGTCGAGCAGAAGGCCCGCGAAGCCGAGCAGGCGCTGGACGGGCCGGAGGGTGAGGCGCTGGAAGAGGCGCGCCGGAAGACCGCCCAGGGCAAGACCGGCGAAGGCGAGTCCCGCTAGCTCCGCAGGTTGCGGAAGGTGATCGAGTAGCGGAGCGCGGCGGCCTCGGGCAGGCTGTGCTCCCACTCGCGCCTGGCCGGGCCATCGAGCAGGTACACAGACCGCGGCTGGAGCGCGACGGCCGTCCGCTTCCAGCCCGCGCCGTCGCGCCTGCGGAACCGCATGATGGTCTCGTTGAGAAGCGATACGCCGACGACCTTGTCGAACACCGGCCGATCCCGGTGCCAGCCGATCGGCGCGCCCACCGGATACTTGTTGATCAGCACATGCTCGAACGCCGCGCCGGGCAGGTCGGCGTAGGCGGCGGCGCGATCGCGGAGCGGCAGGATCCAGTCGGGCATCGGCTCGGCCTCGACGAGGCCCGGGCCGTTGAAGTCGTAGCGGCGGCCGAACGAGACCACGTGGCGGCGGCCCTCGAATCCCTGGAAATGGAAGGGCTCGAACGGCAGTCCGGCCAACCGGTCCACAAGGGCCTGTTCCTCGGCCGGGGAGATGAAATCGTCCCGATAGGCCAAGCCTTCCGGCCCCACGGGCAGGTTGAAGAGCTCGCGGTTCATAGCTCCAGATTGCAGACAAAAATGGCGGCGGGAAGGTCGCCCTTCCCGCCGCCCTTGGACCACGTCCGGATTGCGCGATCAGTAGCGCGGGTAGTCGTTCCAGCCGTAGCGGCGGTCACCGTCGCGGCGCTCCCAGCGGATCTGCTGCGAGAGCTGGTCGAAGCGGCGGTCGAGGTCGGCGCGCTCCCAGTTCGACAGGCCGTTGCGGCTGTAGCGCGCCTCCAGCCGGACCACGCGGTCGAACTGGTAGCGCAGGCGGTTCGCCTCGGCGCCGGTGAGTTGGCCCGAGCGGACGCCCTGGTCGATGCGCCGGTCCAGCCGCTCCATGCGGCGCTCGATGGGCATCCAGCCGCCGCGCTCGTAGCCGCCGCCGTAGTAGGGCTGGGCGACGGCCGAGCCGGCCACGCTGGCCAGGGCGCCGGCGGCGATCAGCGGGATCATCAGGGTCTTCATGAGTGTCTCTCCTCTCACTGTCCGTCCCTCGTCATGGGCGGCGAAAACCCCCGGGCGGCGGATTGGTTCACGGCGGCGCAGTGGGCGATCACGCAGGCGTGAACGGGCGGATCAAAGACAATCTCTTTGCATATTTGACTTTCGATAGTCCCGGACTATATTGAGAATAATTCGCAACAGGAAGTGGGCCGATGCGCCTCGCCGCCAAGACCGCCAGCTGGTCGCTGGTTCACATGACCGTCGCCATCGCCGTGGCCTATGCGCTGACCCAGAACTGGAAGGCGGCGCTGGCTGTCGGGCTGATCGAGCCGATCTTTCAGACCATCGCGTTCGCCCTGCACGAACGGGCCTGGTCGCGCGGCCAGCCCGCGCTGGCCCGCGTCCGCGCCCCCTGATCCCGAAGGAGACCGAGATGCCCAACAATCCGATCGCCGCCGGCCTGGCCCGGCTGCTGGCCGACACCTACGCCGTCTATCTGAAGACCCACGGCTACCACTGGAACGTCCGCGGCCCGGCCTTCGCCTCGCTGCATACGCTGTTCATGACCCAGTACACCGAGATGTGGACGGCCATCGACGAGATCGCCGAGCGGATCCGGGCGCTGGGGGAGCTGGCGCCCCAGGGCTATGGCGCCTTCGGCAACCTCTCCAGCATCCGCGACGGGGATCCCGAGAAGGACTCCCAGGCGATGCTGAAGGAGCTGATCGCCGACCACGAGGCCCTGATCGCCACGGCCAAGGCGGCGCGGGATGGCGCCGACGACGTCACCGCCGCAGTGATCGACGCCCGCGTCCAGGCTCACGAGAAGCACGCCTGGATGCTGCGGGCCTCGCTGGGCTGATCGTCAGGCCGGGACCCCGACCTGGGTCTCCAGCCAGTCGAGGACCAGGCTGGCCACGCCCTCCCAGCCCTCCTCGCCGATGAGCCAGTGGCTCATGCCGGGCAGGCATTCGAACCGGGCGCCGATGCGCTCGGCCGTCTGGCGGACGGTGGCCGGGGGATGAACGACGTCCGAGCCGCCGACCACCGCCAGGGTCGGGCAGGGCAACGGTCCGATCCCGACGCTGGTGGTCATGAACGGGTCCAGCCACCAGTTCAGCACCTCGCGCACGGCGCGGCCGCTCTCGGGGCGCATCCGGGCGAGCACGGCGTCGCGCAGCGCCTTGGGGGTGCGGTCCAGGCTGTGGTGGCGCATCAGGTGGCGGTCTGGTGTCACGCTGGAAGACCAGAAGGGGTCGGCGATGGAGACGCCGAAGGCCGTGACCGCCTCCTCGATCGAGGACCCGGTCACGCCCCACGGCGGGGAGGGCGCGAGCAGGGCCAGGGCCGCCGGCTTCACCCGCCGCGCGGCCAGCTGGCAGACGAGGCCGCCCATCGAATGGCCGATCAGCACCGGCGGCTCCGGCAGACTTTCGCACAGGCGCACCACGCTGCGGGCGTAGTCCGACATCGAGAGCCCCGCTACGGAGCCGCCGCCCTGGTGGCCGGGAAGGTCGGGGGAGGCCACCGTCCAGCCCCGCGCCTCGAACGGCTGGCGGAAGACCTCGAAGGCCCAGCCGGCGCAGAAGGCGCCGTGGATCATCACCGCCGTGGGCATCAGGCGGCCGCGCTCTTGCGGGCCGCGAAGGGGGCGAATGCGGTGGCGACGGCCTCGTAGGCCGGCCGCTTGAACGGCACGATCAGCTCGGGCGCCTCCTCGAGGTAGCCCCAGCGCCAGGCGTCGAATTCGGGCGGATGGTGCGCGGCGAGGTCGAACTCGGCCTCCTCCCCGTCGAAGCGGAAGGCGAACCAGACCTGACGCTGGCCCTTCCAGCCGCGGCGCATCTGCTCGGCCACCAGCGGCGGGAAGTCGTAGGTCAGCCAGCCGTCGGTGCGGCCGAGGTAGGTGATGGAGACGGCGCCGGTCTCTTCCTGCAGTTCGCGGCGCGCGGCGTCCTGCAGGTCCTCGCCGTCGTCGACGCCGCCCTGCGGGAACTGCCAGTTGTGCGGCGGCTCGGTGTTCGCCCGCCGGCCCAGCCAGACGCGGCCGTCCGGGTGGAACAGCACGACGCCGACGTTGGGGCGGTAGAGGGAAAGGTCGGTCATCGCGGGGCCGTGAGGGCGGAGGCGGGAGCCAGCTGGTAGCCCCTCGTTTCCACCTCATTGGCCCACTGCGCAACCTTCTCCAGCGTGATCGGATAGGCGAACCCCGCGCCCAGCGCCTGGCCGCGCTGCAGGGCGCCGGCTTCCAGGGCGATGAGCTGCTGGTCGATCGCCGGGCCCGAGACCTTGTCGTCGATGACCCGCTCGGCCGTGGCCCGCGGCATGCCGCCGCCCCGCCGCGCGGCCGAGCCGTCGTCGATGAAGGCGAGGCCCCGGCCCTTCACGGCCGCGGCGAAGGCGTTGTAGGCGGGGTCGGTCGCCAGGAACCGGGAGCCCAGGTAGTTCGTCAGGCCGAAGTAGCCCGTGGCGCGCGAGAGGATCCACTCCAGCTTCTTCACCGTCTCCGGCGGTTGGCCCTCGGCCATCAGGGTGTACGGGCCGGGATCGTTGTCGGGATAGTCCACCGGCTCCATCGGCGTCTCGATCAGCACCTCGTGGCCGTTGGCGCGGGCCATGTCGATCCAGCCCTGGAGGCCCTCGGCGTAGACCACGAACGACAGGGTGATCTCGGGACGCAGCGTCTCGATCGCCTGGCGGGTCGCGCGCGAGTTGAGGCCCAGGCCGCCGACGATCAGGGACACCTTGGGGCGGCCGTTCGACTTGAACGGGCGGGCGTAGACCTGGGCCGGCGTGCGGCCGTCCTGGGCGATGATCGGCAGCGGGCCGCCGGGGCCGGGCGCGTAGAAGCCGGCGATGGGGGCCACGGGCAGGGCCTGGCCGCTGAAGGCCGGTCCCGAGGGCGCGGTGGCACTGCTCGCGACCAGGGCCGCGCCGGGCGCCAGCGGACGCTCCGAGAGGCGCACCACGTCATGGCGTTCGCGCGCCTCGCCGCTGAGCGGCTTCAGCGCCTGGAGCCAGCCGGCGGGCGCGTCGCGCAACTCGGCCTCCAGCGGGATCCGCACGCGCACCTCGCCGCCGCCGGGCGGTCCCAGGAGCTTGGCCAGCGCATAGGCGGTGGCGAGGAACACGAAGGCGGCCGCGGTCAGGCCCACGGCGGGGTTCCTGAAGACCCCGGCGAGGTCCGGCTTCGGCAGCTTCGGCGCGGGCAGTTTCAGGCGGGGAAGGGCGATGGCGGCCAAGGCAGGGGACTCCTCACCCTGCAGGCTGGCGAAACATGGTTAATGTTTTGCATTCCTGAGCACCGTCCGTCCTCTTCAGGACGTCACGGGCGCGAAGGCACGAAAAAGGGCGACCCCTGAGGACCGCCCTCCGCGTTTCGGAATTTGGATCGGCCTACTTCTGGGTGACCGGCGGCGGCTTCACCTCGGCGACGCGGGCCTTGGAGACGATCTCGGCGAGCTTGGCCGTCGGCTTGGGCAGCTTGGGCGTCGCGGCGACCGAGCCGTAGCGCAGCACGTCGGCGGCGCGGGCCACCTGGAAGTCCTTCTTCTCGTCGAAGGATTCCGGCGGGGCCTCGGCCGGCTCGTGGGCGCCGCGGCGGACCTTGCCCTCGTCGGCGTTCAGCGCGTTGCGGAACGAGGCTTCCGAGAACTGGTAGCTGCGGTTGGCGATCACCTGGGCTTCCTCGCGGGTGGAGGCGACCTCGAGGTCCGGGGTGATGCCGGTCTTCTGGATCGAGCGGCCCGACGGGGTGTAGTAGCGCGCGGTGGTCAGCTTGAGCGCGCCGTCGATGCCGCCGCGGAGCGGGATCACGGTCTGCACCGAGCCCTTGCCGAAGCTGGTCAGGCCGACGATCTCGGCCCGCTTGCGGTCCTGCAGGGCGCCGGCGACGATCTCGGCCGCGGAGGCCGAGCCGCTGTCGATCAGCACCACCATCGGCAGGCCGCCGGTGATGTCGCCCGGGCGGGCGTTGTAGCGTTCGACGTCGCGGGCGTCGCGGCCGCGCTGGCTGACGATCTCGCCGCCTTCCAGGAACAGGTCCGACACGCCGACCGCCTGGTCGAGCAGGCCGCCCGGATTCCGGCGAAGGTCAAGGATCACGCCCTTGAGGTTCGGGTTCTTGGCCTTCATCTCGGCGAAGGCGGCCTCGGTCTCGTCGGTGGTCTTCTCGTTGAAGCTGGCGATCCGGATGACCGCGTTGTCGCCCTCGAGGCGGGCGGTCACGTTGCGCGGCTTGATGACCTCGCGGACCAGCTTGACGTCGAACGGGTCGGACTTCTCGCGGGCGATGGTGAGCTGGACGCTCTCGCCCGGGCGGCCGCGCATCTGCTTCACGGCCTCGGTGACCGACAGGCCCAGCACGCTCTCGCCGTTCACGGCGGTGATGTAGTCGCCGGCCTTGATGCCGGCCTTGGCGGCGGGCGTGCCGTCCATCGGCGCGATCACCTTGACCACGCCGTCCTCGCTGGTGACCTCGATGCCGAGACCGCCGTACTCGCCGCGCGTCTGATCGCGCATGTCGTCGAAGTCTTCGGGGTCGAGGTAGCCCGAGTGCGGGTCAAGGCTGGTCAGCATGCCGTCGATGGCCGCCTGGATCAGCTTCGTGTCGTCGACCTCGGTGACGTACTGGTTCTCGACGGTGTTGAGCACGTCGCCGAAGAGACCGAGCATCCTGTAGGTCTTGGCCCGCGGCTGCGCCGAGGCGAGCGCCTGTTGGCTGACGTAGGCCATGGACCCGGCGCCGAGAACGAAAGCCGACGCGCCGATCAGGATGTACTTCTTCATAGCCTGCTCAGTCTCCCTTACGCGGCCTTGAGACCGCTTATGGAGCGGGCCGGAGACGGTTTTAAGGCCGCTTCAGCCCGCTTTCTTGTTCAACCATCGGCTCGGATCGACGGGTGAACCCTGCTCGCGGACCTCCAGATAGAGTTCGGAGGCCCCCTGCCGATCATCGTTAGCCCAACCGACAGGCTGGCCCTCCGTGACGGATTGTCCGACCTGAACCGATGTTCTTTCGAGACCAGCAAGCACGAGATGATATCCGCCGGCTAGTCTTAATATCACGATGACGTCCCAGCCCTTTACGGGGCCCACGTACTGCACAACGCCGGCCGCGGGGCTGACGGCCCGCGCGCCCCGGCTCGCCGAAAGGGTGAGGCCGTTCGAACGGCCGCCGCCGGCGATCGGTTCGCCGAACCGCCGCACCACCGTTCCGGCGACCGGCAGGACCAGGCGCGGCGGCGGCGTCAACGCCACCGGCGCATCGGCGGCGACTGCGCCCCTCAGCCGCAGGGCCGCGGCGTCCTCGGGCGTGGGCAGGGCGTCGGCGGCCAGGCTGTCGCGCTCGAACAGGGCCTCGCTCTGCACGGCCGCGAGGCGGCGCTGGCGCATCACTTCGGTCGCGCCCTCGGCGTAGCCCTGGGCGCGGGCCTGCAGCTCGGGGGTCAGCGCCTTGACGAGGATGGCGGCCCGCACCGCGTCGCGCGCGTCGTCGGGCGAGACCAGCAGCGCCGGGGGCGGATCCCGCTTGAGCTGCTCCAGCACGGACAGGAGGCGGGCGAGCCGGTGCATGTTGACGCCCTGGTCCACCGACAGTTCGGTCTCGGCGAGGTTGAGCCGCGCCAGCCGGTCGGGCGTCGCCGCCACGGCCACCGCGCCCGCCAGGGCCGCCGCCATCAGTCCGAGGGTGAGAATCCGCCGCATCAGTCGCGATGATAGGGTGATCCGGCCAGGATGGAGACAGCGCGCCAGATCTGTTCACAGAGCATCGCCCGGGCCAGGGCGTGCGGCCAGGTCTGGGGGCCGAAGGCCAGCGTCCCCTGGACCGACTTCACAAGTTCGGGATCGAGGCCGTCGGCGCCGCCGATCAGGAACACCAGCCGTCGCACGCCGCGGTCCCTGAGCGTGGCGATCTCCTCGGCGAACGCGCGGCTGGCGCGGGCCTTGCCGCGCTCGTCGCAGGCGATGACGTGGCTGTCGGCCAGGTGCGCGCGCAGCGCCTCGGCCTCGGCGGCCTTGCCGGGCTTGCGGGCCTCGACCTCCACCACCTCGACAGGCCCCAGCCCGAGGGCGCGGCCGGCGGCCGTGGCGCGCTCGACGTAGAGCTTCACCAGGTCGGTCTCGGGCGAGCGCGGCAGGCGGCCGATGGTGACGACGGCGATCTTCATGCGTGGGGCGAAGGCGGGCTCAGACGATCGGGGGAGGCGCCCGGTAGCCGCCGAAGGCCTGCTCCACAAGGCCGGCGAAGGCGATGGGGGTGCGGTCCTCCAGGTACGGGCCGATGATCTGGACGGCCAGCGGAAGGCCGCCGCGGCTGAGGCCCAGGGGCGCGACGGTGGCCGGCAGGTTGGGCAGCAGGGCCACGCCCGGCCAGGCGAGCTGGTCGAAATAGGGCGTCGGGCGGCCGTCGATCGTCAGGATCCGCTTGGCGTTGTCGGGCTCGTCCACGTGCGGATAGGCCACCGTGCCGAAGGCCGGTGTCAGCACCACGTCGAACTCCTCGAAGAGCTGCGCCCACAGGCGGCGATAGGCGACCTGGGCGTCCTGGGCGTTCATCAGGTCGTGGGCGTTCATGGTCGTGCCGGCGGGCGAGCCGCGCGACATCGCCGCCCCGACGATGGCCATGTAGATGCGGTGCTGCGCCGCCAGGTCCGGCAGCAGGGCGCTGAAGCGCGAGACCGGCGCGCCGAGGTCGTCCAGCTTGCGGGCCAGGCCGTCCAGCGCGCCGCGCACCTCCGCGTCGGTGGCGACGGCGGGATGCTGGTCGACCACCAGGATCCGGAAATCGGCCAGGTCGCGGTGGCGCGGCTCGGGCAGCGCCAGCCGCCAGCCCACCGCCTCGTCCGTCTCGGGCCCGGCGATGATCCCGAGCGCCAGGTCCAGGTCGGCGGCGCTGCGGGCCAGCGGACCGACCACGGCCAGGGGGATCGGCCCGCCGTCCAGGCCGGGCGGGGAATGGCCGCGCAGGGGCACGATCCCGTAGCTCGGCTTGTGGCCGAAGACGCCGCAGAAGGCGGCGGGCACTCGGATGGAGCCGCCGATGTCCGAGCCCAGCTCCAGCGGCACATAGCCGGCCGCCACCGCGGCGGCGCTGCCGCCCGACGAGCCGCCCGGCGAGCGGGAGAGGTCCCAGGGATTGCAGGTCCGGCCGTAGACCGGATTGGCGCTCTGCCAGTCCGCGAGGAACGGCGGCACGTTGGTCTTGCCGAGGATCACCGCGCCGGCGGCCTTCAGGCGCGCGACCGGCACGGAGTCGGTCTCGGCGACCCAGCCGCTGAAGGCGGGACTGCCCCAGGTGGACGGCAGGCCGGCGACGTTGTGGCTCTCCTTGACCGTCATCGGCACGCCAAGCAGCGGCCGCCGCTCGCCCCGCTTCAGGGCCGCGTCGGCGTCGCGGGCCTGCTGGCGGGCGCGGTCGAAGTCGCGGACCACGACGGCGTTGATCGGCCCGTCGCGGGCCTCGATCCGCGCGATGGCGGCTTCGGACAGCTCGACCGCGCCGATCCGGCGTTCGGCCAGGGCCGCAGCCATCTCGCCGGCGCCGAGGTCGAGGACATCGTCGTGGATCGTCTCGGACATTCGCGTTCCTCCCACCCCGAGGGTGACCGCCGGGGCGGGAGGAAGTCCAGAGCGATCAGGCCTGTTCGAGCGCGGCGGTTGCCTGGGCGAAGAGGCGCTCGGCGATCTGCACCGCGTTGAGCGCCGCGCCCTTCAGGAGCTGGTCGCCGGCCACGAACAGCGCGATCGAGCGGCCCGACGGGTCCGAGAGGTCCTGGCGGATGCGGCCGACGAGCACGTCGCCCTGTCCCTGCGCCTCGGATGGCATGGGGAAGTGGTTGGCGGCGCGGTCGTCGACGATCCGCACGCCCGGCGCCTTGGCCAGCACGGCGCGGGCCTCGTCGGGGCTCACCACCCGGTCGAACTCCAGCGTCATGGCGATGGCGTGGGCGCGCAGCACGGGCACGCGGATGCAGGTGACGCCCACCGGCAGGTCCGGACGGTCCAGGATGCGGCGGCACTCGGCGATCACCTTCTCCTCCTCGCCGTTGTAGCCGGTCTCGGGGTCGACCTCGGCATTGTGGCTGAAGAGGTTGAAGGCGTAGGGGTGCGGCAGGACGCGGGGCTCGTAGGCGGCGTCGCGCAGGGCCGCCTCGGTGGAGGCGCGCAGCTCCTCCATGGCCGCCGCGCCGGCGCCGGACGCGGCCTGGTAGGTGGCCATCTGCACGCGATTCAGCCCGAACGCCTGGGCCAGCGGCGCGATGGGAACGGCGGCGATGATGGCCACGCAGTTGGGATTGGCGACGATGCCGTGATGGTCCGCCAGGGTCTCAGGGTTCACCTCGGGCACCACCAGCGGGCAGGCCGGGTCCATGCGGAAGGCCGACGAGTTGTCGACCACCACGGCGCCGGCGGCCACCGCCTTCGGGCCATAGACCTTGGACGTGCCGCTGCCGGCCGAGAAGAAGGCCAGGTCCACCTCGTCGAAGCTGGCGTCGTCGAGGGCGTCGACGGTGAGCCGCTGGCCGCGGAAGCTCATCTGCCGGCCGGCCGAGCGTGGCGAGGCGAGCAGCTTCAGGCGCGAGAGCGGGAAGTCCCGCTCCTCGAGGCAGCGGATCAGCTCGACGCCCACGGCGCCGGTGGCGCCGACGATGGCGACGTTGGGATGGGCTCGGCGGAAGGACTGGAAGGTCATGGGCGTCTCCTAGGTGGGCGGAGGCGCGGGGATGCCAGGTCGGATGACGGGGCCCCGCGCATCGGCGGGGCTCTCGGGGTGTGCGGCTGTCGGCTCTAGACCCTGCACGCACCCGTCGACGCCCCGCCGAGGCGGGTCGTTTTCAGGGTGGTGATAATGGTCATGACAGCGGTCATCACCGCGCCCTCTACCGGCCGGGAGCGCGGCTGTAAAGCGTGACGCCGCGTCGCGTCAGGCCCGCGCCGGCTCGGCCTCCGGCTCCTCGATCTGGCCTTCCCACTTGGCGATGACCGCCGAGGCCACCGAGTTGCCCACCACGTTCGTGGCCGAGCGGCCCATGTCGAGCAGGTGGTCGACGGCGAGGATCAGGGCGATGCCGGCCTCGGGGAGCTGGAAGTAGGTGAGGGTGGCGGCGATAACCACCAGCGAGGCGCGGGGCACGCCGGCCATCCCCTTCGACGTGATCATCAGCAGGCCCAGCATGGTGATCTGCTGGGCGATGGTCAGCTCGATCCCGTAGACCTGCGCGATGAACAGGGTCGCGAAGGTGCAGTACATCATCGAGCCGTCGAGGTTGAACGAATAGCCCAGCGGCAGCACGAAGCTGGCCACCTTGCGGCTGACGCCCCACTTCTGCAGCTCCTCCAGGGTGCGCGGGTAGGCGGCCTCGGACGAGGCGGTGGAGAAGGCCAGCAGGGTCGGCGAGCGGATCTGGCCGATCAGCTTCAGGATCCGCGGGCCGACGATGATCACCCCGGCCAGGACGAGCATCGCCCACAGGATGCCGAGCGACAGATAGAAGCCGCCGACGAACTTGGCATAGGTGAAGATGACGCCGACGCCCTTGGTGGCGATGCTGGCCGCCAGGGCCGCGAAGATGGCCAGCGGGGCCGTCTTCATCACGTAGCCCGTGACCTTCAGCATGATCTGGGCGACCTGCTCGACCACGGCCAGCACCTGGGGCGCGCGGTCGTCGACGGCCGAGACCGCCACGCCCACGAAGACCGAGAAGACGACGATCTGGAGGATCTCGTTCTTCGCCATCGCGTCGACGATCGAACTCGGCACCAGGTGGGTGACGAACTCCTTCAGGGTGAACTTCGACATGTCCACCGTGGTCGTCGCGGCCCCGGCCTCGGAGGCGAAGGAGACGCCCGCGCCCGGCTGGAGGATGTGGACCATGATGAGGCCCAGCGTCAGGGAGAAGATCGACGCCAGGATGAACCAGCCCATGGTCTTCACCCCGACCCGGCCGACCTCGGACGCGTCGCCCATGTGCGCGATGCCGACCACCAGGGTCGAGAACACCAGCGGCGCGATGATCATCTTGATCAGCCGCAGGAAGATGTCGGTGATGATCGAGAGGTTCGCGGCCCAGGCCGCCGCCTCGGTCGCCGTCAGGCTGACGTTGAGCGCCCAACCCACGGCGACCCCGAGGATCATGGCGCCCACGATGAAGGCGGTGAAGAGACGGTTCATGCAGACCCCGGCCGAAAATTGGAGCGTCTTTGTCGCCAAACTGGGCGATGACGTAAACGGCGGATTCGCCAACCGTCACACACCGCGGCTATAAGGCGCCGGATGAAGAAGCAAGACGCAGCCGGCATCGTCGATCGGCTGGAGATTGAATACCGCAAGAGCGTCGACAGTCTCCGAACCTCTCTCAAGACCTTCCTGTCGGGCGGACCGCCGCCCGAACCCGGGGTCCGCCAAGGCGGCGCATTCGTCTATCCCGAACTCCGACTGAGCTGGCCGCCCGGCCTGCCCTATCCGCGCACCAGCCGCGCCTATGCGCGCATTCCCGCGCCGGGCGCCTATGCGGTCACCGTCACCCGGCCCGACCTGTTCCGCGACTACCTGGTCGAGCAGCTCTCGCTGCTGCAGGAGGACTTCGACGTCGAGCTGTCGGTGGGTCGCTCGCGCCAGGAGATCCCGTTCCCCTACGTGCTCGACCCGGCTGACCTCGCCATGGCCGACATCTCGTCGGTCGAGATCGCCCGCCATTTCCCGACGACCGAGCTGGCCTACATCGGCGACGAGGTGGCCGACGGATCGTGGATGGCCGAGGGGGACGAGCCGCGGCCGCTGGCCCTGTTCGACGGCCTCAGGACCGACTTCTCGCTGGCGCGGCTGTCGCACTACAGCGGCACGCCGGCGGACCATACGCAGCAGTATATCCTGTTCACGAACTACCACCGCTACGTGGACGAGTTCGTCGCCTGGGGCTGCAAGCAGCTGAAGGCGGGCGGGCGCTACACGGCGCTCTCGGCGGCCGGCCATGTGCTGGTGACGCCCGACACGCCCAATCCGGAAGCGGCCGTCGCCGCCGGCGCCTGGCGCAAGCACCAGATGCCGGCCTACCACCTGATGGCGCCGGGCCGGACGGGCATCACGCTGGTGAACATCGGCGTCGGCCCGTCCAACGCCAAGACCGTGTGCGACCACCTGGCGGTCCTGCGCCCGCAGGCCTGGCTGATGATCGGCCACTGCGGCGGGCTGCGCGGCAGCCAGAAGATCGGCGACTACGTCCTGGCCCACGGCTACCTGCGCGACGACCATGTGCTGGACAAGGTGCTGCCGCCCGAGATCCCGGTCCCCGCCCTGGCCGAAATCCAGCTCGCCCTCAACGGCGCGGCCGAGAAGGTGACCGGTGAGACCGGCGAGGTGCTGAAGCGCCGCCTGCGCACCGGCACGGTGGTCTCGACCGACGACCGGAACTGGGAGCTGAAGTATTCGTCCAGCGCCCTGCGCTTCAACCAAAGCCGCGCCGTGGCGATCGACATGGAAAGCGCCACCATCGCCGCCCAGGGCTACCGCTTCCGGGTGCCGTACGGGACGCTGCTGTGCATCTCGGACAAGCCGCTGCACGGCGAGATCAAGCTGCCCGGCCAGGCCAACGCCTTCTACGACCGCGCGATCGGCCAGCACCTGCAGATCGGACTCGCGGCCATCGACCTCCTGCGCGAGGAGGGCGCCCGCCTGCACTCGCGCAAGCTGCGCAGCTTCGACGAGCCGCCGTTCCGCTGAGGACTATCTGATCAGCGTCAGCTCGGTCTGGCGCCCGTCGAGGTAACGGACCTCCCGGCCGTCGAAGAAGGCGTCCTCCTCCAGCCGAAAGGCCACCTTCTGGCCGTCCCATTCGGGAACGGCGTGGGTGGCGGTGAGCTCGATCGACCAGGCGGTGTCGGCGAACACCCTGGCCGCGCCGCGTTCGTCGCCGTTCTGGTTGTCCCAGAAGCCGATGGCCGGCCCGGCGCCGTGGCCGTGGTAGCCCAGCGGGTGGGAATAGATCGACGGGTCGAGCCCCTGGGCGATGGCCTTGGCGCGGGCGGCGGCGAGGATGTCGTTGCCGCTGATCCCAACCTTGAACGACGAGGTCACGGCGTCCTGCACCCGGTTGGCGGCGGCGAGGCCCGCACGAAGGCCCGCGGGGGCCTCGGTCTCCCCGTCCTTCAGCACATAGGCCAGGTGCTGGGTGTCGGTGTTGAGCCGCAGGTAGGTGATCCCGAAGTCGGTCCAGACGAGGTCGCCCTTCCGGATCACGGTGTCCCCGTCCAGCATCCCCTTCGCGCCCTGGCGCTGGACGGCGACCGAGGGGTGGAACCAGGTGGCGACGCCCAGCCGCGCCAGGCGCTCGCGATAGAACCAGGCCACGTCGTCGGTGGTGGTGACGCCGGGCTTGATCACCTGCGCCGAGTGCCCTTCGGCGAGCACGGCGTGGGCCAGGCGGACGATCCCGGGATAGAGCTTCATCTCGGCCGGGATGCGCGACTCCAGCCAGCCCACGCTGAGCCGCTCGCCCGAGACGATGCGGTCTCGGTAGGCGGCGGGGAGCGCGGCCATCAGGCCGTCACGCTGGCTGACGGTCAGCCCGTCGCCGAAGGCTGTCAGGGCCGACACGTTGAGGGCGATCTTCTTCGGGTCCCTGGCGGCGATCAGGTCGCCCAGCGCCTTCCACTGGTCGGGCTGCCGCTCCGGGTTCCAGGCGCCGTCGAACATGCCGGGCAGGCCGTAGCGGCTGACCGTCAGGCGCTCGACCGGCTTGCCGCCGCCGGGGTCGAAGAAGACGAGGATGGTGCGGCGGCGGGCGCGCAGGCTCCGGGCGTCCAGCATCGTCGCGACGACCGGGTCCTCGAGGTATTCGCGGGCGACCAGCACCCACATGTCGACGCCTTCCTCGCGCATCAGGCGCGGGACGACCGTCTGGAGCCGCTCGGTGAGGATGGCGTCCTCGACCGCGGCGCGGTCGCGCAGGGTGAGCACCGGCGGCAGGTCCGGGCGCGCCGCCTCGACCTGCGACATCGGCAGCGCGGGCGGCTCGGCCGCCAGGGCCGGGGTGGCGAGGAGGGCAAGGGCGGCGGCCCAGCGGCAAATGGTCATGACGGTCCCCACGGATGCCGGAGCAGTCCTGCCCGCGTTCCCGCGTCGCGTGAAGCCATTGCCCGGCGATGACGCCGCGGCGCCTCGAAAACTGCACGGAAGGGGATTAGAAGACCCGGCATGACGCGCCGCATCGCCTTCGAAGGCATCGACAACTTCCGGGACTTCGGGGACTACGACGCCCGCGGGCGGCGGCTGAAGCGGGGCCTGCTGTACCGGTCGGCCCACCACGGCAAGGCGACCGACGAGGACCTGCGCAAGCTGGCCGACCTGGGCCTGTCGGTGGTCGTGGACCTTCGCCGCAGCAACGAGCGCGAGCGCGAGCCCAACCGCCGCTGGGCCGGGCACGCAGCCCAGGTGATCGAGAACGACATCGGCCAGGACACCGCCGACGAGTGGGCGACCTTCATCCAGTCGTCCGACCTGACGCCCCAGTCCTTCCGCGCCTACATGCTGGACTACTACGACAAGCTGCCGTTTCAGCGTCGGCACATCGACCTCTACAGCCGCTACTTCCGGGCCCTGGCCGAGAGCGAAGGGCCGGTTCTCGTGCATTGCGCGGCGGGCAAGGACCGCACGGGGATTCTCTGCGCCCTGACCCATCACGTGGCGGGCGTGCACGACGACGACATCGTGGCCGACTACCTGCTGACCAATGACGAGGAGCGGCTGCAGAAGCGCCTGCCGATGATGCGGCAGGTGGTCCTCGAGCAGACCGGCCGCGAGGCGTCGGACGCGGCGCTGATGACCGCCATGCGCGTCGAGGCGGAATACATGGCCAGGGCGTTCGAGGTGATCCGCGCGGCCCACGGCTCGCTCGACGGCTATCTCGACCAGGCCCTCGGCCTCGACGACCACCTGCGGGGCCGTATCCACGACCGCCTGCTGGCCTGACGCCACCGGAGACACCATGCAGACTTTCCAGCCGCCCCGCCGGGTCCTGATGGGGCCGGGCCCCTCTGACGTCAGCCCGCGGGTCCTGGCCGCGCTGTCGCGCCCGACCATCGGCCACCTCGATCCGGCGTTCCAGTCGCTGATGGAGGAGATCAAGGCCGCGCTGCAGCGCCTGTTCAACGCGCCGGACCATGCCTGCGTCCCGCTGCCCGCGCCCGGCACCGCCGGCATGGAGGCGGCGATGATGAACCTGCTGGAGCCGGGCGATCGGGCCGTCATCGCCATCAACGGCGTGTTCGGCGGGCGGATGGCCGACATGGCCGGGCGCGCGGGCGCCACGGTGGTCACGGTCGAGCACGAGTGGGGCCAGCCGGTGGACCCGGCGCGGGTCGAGGCCGCGCTGGCCGAGGCGCCGACCAAGGTGCTGGCCTTCGTCCACGCCGAGACCTCCACGGGCGTCCGCAGCGATGCGGCCACGCTCTGCGGCCTCGCCCGCAAGCACGGCGCGCTGTCGGTGGTGGACTGCGTGACGTCCCTGGGCGGCATCGCGGTGGACGCCGCGGCCTGGGGCGCCGACGTGATCTATTCCGGCACCCAGAAGTGCCTCTCGGCCCCGCCCGGCCTGTCGCCCATCGCCCTCAGCAAGGCGGCGCAGGCGGCCATCGCCGGGCGCAAGGAGAAGGTCCGGAACTGGCTGCTCGATTTCAACCTGCTCATGTCCTACTGGGGCGGTGAGGGCGGCCGGACCTACCACCACACCGCGCCGGTGAACGCGCTGTACGGCCTGCACGAGTCGCTGGTCGTGCTCTTCGAGGAGGGCGTGCAGGCGGCTTCGGTGCGCCACGCGCGGATGCACGAGGCGCTGGCGGCGGGGATCGAGGCCGCGGGCCTCAAGTTCCTCGTCGAGCCGAAATGGCGGCTGCCGATGCTCAACACGGTGATCGTGCCCGAGGGCGTCGACGAGGCCGCGGTCCGCGCCCACGTGCTGAACGCCTGGGACCTGGAGCTCGGCGCGGGCCTGGGGCCGCTGAAGGGCAAGGTCTGGCGCATCGGGCTGATGGGCGAGTCGGCCACGCCGTGGCACGTACGGCTGTGCCTGACCGCCCTATGCGACGCGCTGGCGGCCCAGGGCGTGGACGTCGACTCGCGCGCGGCGCTCGCGGCGGCCGAAGCCAGGCTGCAGCAGTAGTCGACAACCCCTCCGCCGCCGCTACGGTGGGCGCAACGGCCGACAAGAGCCATCGCGTAGAGGGGAGATGACGTGAAGGATCCGATCGCGCCCGAGATTCAGGGCGCCGCCGCCGTGGTCGATCCGCCGCCCGAGGCGGACTCCGGCGGGGACGCGCGGCTGGACCGGGGCGGAATCTCCTGGGCCGTGTTCCAGGGCGGTCGCGATCCGATCGTCATCCTGATCATCATCTACGTGTTCGTCCCGTACGTGGCGGGCGTGATGGTCGGCGACCCCGTGAAGGGGCAGGAGCTGATCTCCCGCTGGAACCAATGGGCCGGCTGGGTCGTGCTGGCGACGGCGCCGTTCATCGGCGCCTCCATCGACAAGCTGGGCCGGCGCAAGGGTTGGCTGGCGCTGGTGGTGGGGCTGATGGCGCCGCTGACCGCCGCCCTCTGGTGGGCCAAGCCGGACGGCTCGGGGCTGTCGATCGAGGCCACCATGATGTGCGTGATGGCCGGCCAGATCCTGTTCGGCTACTCCGAGATCCTGCACAATTCGCTGCTGGTGCGGGCCGCCGGCCTGCGCAGCGCCCACCGCGCCTCGGGCATGGCCCTCTCGCTTGGGAATTTCTTCTCGGTCCTGGCGCTGGGCTTCACCTTCTGGGCCTTCGCCCTGCCGGGGACGGTGGACTGGAGCTGGGTGCCGGCCAAGCCCCTGTTCGGCCTCGACGCCGCGGCCCACGAGCCCGAGCGGGTGGTGGCCTGGATGGCGGCGGGCCTGCTGCTGCTTGGGTCGATCCCGCTGTTCCTGTTCACGCCCGACGCGCCGCCCACCGGCGTGCGGCCGCTGCGGGCCCTGGCGCAGGGGGCGGCCGAGCTCTGGGGCATGGTGCGGACGGTCGGGCGCTATCGCGACGCGGCGATCTACATCGGCTCGCGGATGTTCTTCGTCGACGGGATGAACGGCGTGCTCGTCTACATCGGCGTGTTCGCGGTGGGCGTCATGAAGTGGGGCGCGCTGGAGATGCTGGCCTTCGGCATCCTGCTCAGCGTGTTCGCGGTGCTGGGGGGCTTCGTCGGGCGCTGGCTGGACGCGGGCGTCGGGCCGAAGAACGCGCTGCGGATCGAGATCGCCGGGGCGATGGTGGGCCTCGCCGCCGCCCTGGGGATGCGGCCCGACCTGATCGCCTTCCTC
>JBKOYY010000080.1:0-6032 GCA_046725615.1 Pseudomonadota bacterium | reverse complement strand
CCTCCATATCAAGCCCTCCTCTCCCGGCGGACCGCATGACCGACATTCTCCAGCACGTGGCCGCCTTTGGTCCGTTCGCGATCGCGGTCGGGGCAGCGGTGGAGGGTCAGACCGCGGTGGTCGCTGGCGGCGTGATGGCGCGCGAGCATATCCTGTCGCCCGCCGTGGTCGTGCTGGCCGCCGCCCTGGGATCGGGAATCATCGACTACCTGCTCTTCGTACTGGGGCGCAGCTTCCGCCACACCGCCTGGGTCAGGAAGACGGCGGCCAAGCCCGCGTTCGGCAAGGCCCTGGCGCTGATCGAGCGGCACCCCTCGGGGTTCATCCTCAGCTTCCGGTTTCTCTACGGCCTGCGCGCGGCGGGGCCCGTGGCCGTGGGCGTCTCCAGCGTCTCGACGCGCCGGTTCGCGATCCTGAACGCCATCGCGGCCGGAGTCTGGGCCGGCGCGTTCGTGGCCCTGGGCTACGCCTTCGGACCGGCGGTCATGGCGGTCCTGGACCGCATCTTCGCCCACGCCGCGCCCGTGGCGGCCGGGGTGGCGGTGGTCGCGGTGGTCATCGGCGTGGCCGTCTGGCGCTGGCGCGTCGCGGTCGCCCGCGAGCGCGTCGGCGCCTGATTCCACCCTACCAGGTCCCCACGTTGGGCATCGAGGCCCAGGGCTCGGCCGGCGCCAGCGCGGGGCCGGCCTGCAACAGCTCGATGGATATGTTGTCGGGCGAGCGGACGAAGGCCATGCGCCCGTCGCGCGGCGGCCGGTTGATGACCACACCGGCGTCCTTCAGGCGCTGGCACACGGCGTAGATGTCCTCGACCGCATAGGCCAGGTGGCCGAAGTTGCGCCCGCCCCCATAGGCCTCCGGGTCCCAGTTGTAGGTGAGCTCCACCATCGGCGCCTTGGCTTCGCGCGCCATCGCCTCGTCGCCGGGCGCGCAGAGGAAGACCAGGGTGAAACGCCCCCCGGCGTTCTCGGACCGGGAGACTTCAACCAGCCCCAGCTTGTCGCAGTAGAACGCCAGCGAGGCGTCGAGGTCGGTCACCCGGACCATGGTGTGAAGGTATCTCACGGCCGGTTCGACTCCGCCCGCGCAGTCCACTGGCGATTCATGCGCTTACCCCGTAAAACTATCCGCCTGGTCGCGCATCTCGCACGACTCTACCAATCGTTGTAGTTTGGACTTGCCGAGGCAGATTAGACCCCTCCGTCCAGGTGACCGCAAATTCATTTGCGCTGACATAACGACGGCATCAAAAGCAGCCCAAGCCGCGGATAGTCGGCGATCGGGCGTGGTGGGAGAAATCGCGCTCAAAGCTGAGTCCGGGGATACGCTTTCATGCGACTGAAGCCGCAGTACGTCGTCATCATCGCCATCGTTGTGGTGCTTGTGGCCTATTTCGGGATCCGCTCGCTGTTCGGCGGCCGCGGCGGCGAAGCCGAGGCCAAGCCACCGGCCGCGAATGCCCTGCCGAGCGTCCAGGCGAAGCTGACGCCCGAATCCATCCGCGAGGCGCAGGTGGTGATGCGCGGCCGCACCGAGGCGGCGCGCAGCGTCGTCGTGCGTTCCGAGACCGCCGGCGTCGTCGCGGCCACGCCCACGCCGGAAGGCAGCTTCGTGCGCCAGGGCCAGGTCCTGTGCCGGCTGGCCGTCGACGCGCGCCAGGCCTCTCTGGACCAGGCCCGCGCGGCGCTGAAGTCGCGCCAGCTGCAGCGGCAGGCCGCCCAGCAGCTGCGCGAGAAGGGCTTCCGGTCCGAGACCCAGGTGCTGGAGGCCCAGGCCAACCTCGACGCCGCCCAGGCGGCGGTTCGCCAGGCCGAGATCGCGCTGCGCCAGGTGGAGATCCGCGCGCCGTTCTCCGGCGTCTTCGACCGCCGCGACGCCGAGATCGGGACCTACCTCGCCCCCGGCCAGCCGTGCGGCACCATGATCGAGCTGAACCCCCTGCTGGTGGTCGGCGACGCGCCCGAGACCGAGGCCGCGCGCCTGCGGTCCGGCGCGCCGGCTCAGGCGCGGCTGGTGGACGGCACGGTGCTGAACGGCCGTGTCCGCTACGTCGCCCGCGACGCCGATCCGCAGACGCGCACCTACCACCTCGAGGTCGCGGTCCCGAACCCCGGCAACACCGTCCGCTCGGGCCTGTCGGCCGACCTGCGGATCGCCGCCGGCGCCGGCCCGGCGCACTTGGTCCCGGTCTCGGCCCTGGTGCTGGACAGCGCCGGACGCCAGGGCGTGCGCTACGTCCAGCCGGGCGGCCGCGTCGGCTTCGCGCCGGTGACGGTGCTGGAGGAGACCAGCCAGGGCATGTGGGTCAGCGGGCTCAAGGGCTCGGTCAACGTCATCACCGTCGGCCAGTCGTTCGTGGCTGACGGCCAGAAGGTTCGCGTCGCCCAGGCCCGCTAGGCCAAGGCGTCGGCGTCACAAACGTTGAGCGCTTTCCGGGCGGAGCCCGAAGGCGCTCGGGAGAGCGAGAGATGATCGGTCCGCTGATCGACGGAGCCATCAAGCGGCGGAAGGTGGTGCTGGGCGTGACGCTCATCGCCGCCCTGTTCGGCCTGTTCGCCTATCTGTCGATGCCGCGGGAGTCCGAGCCCGACATCGACCTGCCCTACATCTCCGTGGTCGTGCCCTACCCCGGCGTCTCGCCGGAGGACGCCGAGCGGCTGCTGGTCAAGCCGCTGGAAGTCGAACTGCAGACCATCCAGGGCATCAAGTCGATGAACGGCGTCGCCCGCCAGAGCGCGGCGATCGTGACCCTCGAGTTCGAGGCCGACTTCGACAAGGACAAGGCTCTCGAGGACGTCCGGGCCAAGGTCGACCTGGCGCGCGGCAAGTTCCCGCCCGACGCCGAGGAGCCGATCATCCAGGAGGCCAACTTCTCGGGCGACCCGGTGCTGGGCATCGTGATCTCGGGCGCCGCGCCCGAGCGCGAACTGCACAAGGTGGCCACGGCCCTGAAGGAGCGCCTGGAGGGCACGGACGGCGTGCTCGAGGTGTTCATGAGCGGCGGCCGCGAGGAAGTGCTCGAGGTCGAGATCGATCCGCTGCGGATGGAGGCCTACAACGTCACCACCGGCGAGCTCGCCCAGGTGATCGGCCGCAACAACCAGCTCGTGCCTGCCGGCTCGCTGCGCTCGGGCGCCGGCCAGTTCGCCGTGAAAGTGCCCGGCGTGGTCGAGAGCCCGGCCGACGTGCTGGCCCTGCCGATCAAGAAGAGCGGCGACCGGCTGGTCACCATCGGCGACATCGGCGAGGTCCGGCGGACGTTCAAGGAAGCCAACTCGATCAGCCGCTTCAACGGCCATCCGGCGTTCATCCTGGAGGTCTCCAAGCGCGGCGGCTCGAACATCCTCGAGACGGTGAAGACCATCAAGAAGGTCACCGAGACCGAGGCCAAGCGCTGGCCGTCGACGATCCAGCTCAACTACATCTACGACGAGAGCGAGTTCATCGGCCGGACCCTGGTGGTGCTGGAGTCGGGCCTGATCATGGCCAGCCTGCTGGTGATGATGATCATCATCGCCAGCCTGGGGATCCGGCAGGGGCTGATGGTCGGCGCCTCGATCCCGATCTGCTTCATGCTCGCGTTCCTGATGATGAACGGCATGGGCGTCACCCTGAACATGATGGTCATGTTCGGCATGGTGCTGGCCGTCGGCATCCTCGTGGACGGCGGCATCGTGGTGGTGGAGTACGCCGACCGCCGCATGGCCGAAGGCCTGCCGAAGACTGAGGCCTTCGCGGCCGCCGGCAAGCGGATGTTCTGGCCGGTGGCGAACGGGACCCTCACGACCCTCTGCGCCTTCGTGCCCTTCATGTTCTGGAACTCGATCGCCGGGAAGTTCATGAGCTTCCTGCCGCTGACCCTGTTCTTCGTGCTGGGCGCCTCGATCTTCGTGGCGCTGATCTTCACGCCGGCCCTCGGCTCGATCTTCGCCCGCAAGACGGCGATCGACGAGGAGCACCTGGCCGAGATCGTGAAGTCCGAGCACGGCGACCCGCGCGAGATGAAGGGCTTCATGGGCTGGTACGCCCGCACCCTCACCTTCCTCGGGGCGCATCCCACCCGCACCTTCGCCGGCGGCCTGCTGGTGGTGATCGCGATCGTCGCCTGGTTCGCCACGACCAAGCACCGGACCGAGTTCTTCTTCGAGGACGACCCCGAGTTCACCCAGGTGTTCGTGAAGGCCCGCGGCAACCTCTCGCCCGAGGCGCAGGACGCCCTGGTGCGGCAGGTCGAGAGCCGCCTGGGCGGCATCAAGGGGGTCGAGTCGTTCTACGTGCGGGCCGGCGGCTTCAGCAGCAACGGCGGCCCCAATTCGGCGCCGAACGACACGGTCGGGCGCATCCGCGTCGACTTCGTCGACTTCGAGGACCGCCAGGCCCTGGGCCTGCGTGGCAAGGACATCGAGAACACGATCCGCAAACGCGTGACCGACATCCCCGGCCTGCAGGTCGAGGTCCGCGGCCCGCAGAACGGCCCGCCGGTCGGCAAGGACGTGCAGGTGCAGCTCCGCAGCCACGACCCGGCCGCGCTGGAGGCCGCCGCCAACCTGGTGAAGGCTAAGCTGGCCGAGGACCCGCAGCTCATCGAGCTGGAGGACAACCGGACCTCGCCCGGCATCGAATGGAACCTGGCCGTCGACCGCGAGGCGGCCGGCCGCTACGGCGTCGACGTGCTGTCGGTGGGCCAGACGATCCAGTTCCTCACCGGCGGCGTGCTCATGGGTCGCTACCGCCCGGACGACGCCGAGGACGAACTGGATATCCGCGTCCGCTTCCCGCCCAGCGCCCGCAACGTGGCCGCCCTGGAGCAGCTCAAGATCACCACGCCCAGCGGGCCGGTGCCGGCCAGCTACTTCATCAAGCGCGTCCCCGCCCAGCAGGTGACCCAGATTCAGCGGCGTGAGGGCCAGCGACTGGTGATCGTGCAGGCCAACGCCGTCGAAGGCGTGGCGGCCAACCAGAAGATCGCCGCCCTGAAGCCGTGGCTGGAGAAGGCGCCGATCGACCCGGCGGTGACCTGGAAGTTCACCGGCGCCGACGAGGAAGGCCAGGAGGCGGCGCAGTTCTTCATCGCCGCCATGGCCGCGTCGATCTTCATGATGTTCGTGATCCTGCTGTGGCAGTTCAACAGCTTCTACGGCGTGGTGGTGACCCTCTCGGCGGTGATCCTGTCGACGGTGGGCGTGCTGTTGGGCGTGCAGGTGAACCTGGGAGGCACCTTCCCCTACATCTCGGTGATCATGCTGGGGACCGGCGTCGTGGCGCTGTTCGGCGTGGTGGTGGGCCACAACATCGTTCTGGTGGACACGTTCTATCACCTTCGCCATGCGGGCTACGCCGCCGACGAAGCGGCGGTGCGCGCGGCGGCCCAGCGCTTCCGCCCGGTGCTGCTGACCACGCTGGTGACGGTGGTCGGCCTGCTGCCGCTGATGTTCCGGGTCCACCCGAACTTCCACACCGGCCACATCGAGTACCAGGCGCCCGGCTCCGAATGGTGGGTCCAGCTCTCGGCCTCGGTGGTGTGGGGGCTGTCGTTCGCCACCCTGCTGACGCTGGTGCTGACGCCGGTGATGCTGGCCGCGCCGAAGGTCTATTCCGCACGGTTCGTGAAGCTCGGACGCCTGTTTGGCGGGCGCCAGGCGTCGCGAGCGCCCCGTTCGGGCCCGCCGAGCATCGGCAATGACGACATCCCGCGCGCCGCGGAGTAGTCCGGCGGCATGCCGCTGAGCCACCGCATCGCCACGCCGGACGACGCTCCGGCGCTGGACGCCGTCATGACCGCCGCCATCGCCGAACTGCAGCGCGGCTTCCTGGATCCCGCGCAGATCGAGGCGAGCCGTGCGATCATGGGCCTGGACCGGCAACTGCTCGCCGACGGCACCTACTTCGTCGTCGAGGCCGAGGGGCGCATCGCCGGATGCGGCGGGTGGAGCCGGCGCGCCACGCTGTACGGCGGCGACCATACGCCGGGGCGCGACGCGGCGCTGCTGGACCCCGTGGTGGACGCGGCCCGCGTGCGAGCCATGTACACC
>JBKOYY010000176.1:0-13089 GCA_046725615.1 Pseudomonadota bacterium | reverse complement strand
GGGCGCGCCAGGCTTCCACGTCGGCGGCGAACGCCGGGTCGCGGGCCATGCGGGTCTCGGCCTCGGCGCGTTCGCGGGCATTGAGCACGCCCAGGGCATGCTCGGCGGCGAGGGCCTCGTTCTCGGAAAGGTCAGGGGCTTCGCTCATGACTGGAGGCATCCCTTCAGCTTCGCCAGTCCCCGACGGATCCAACTTTTGACGGTGCCGAGCGGAGCATCCATCCGCTTGGCTAAGGCTTCGTAAGTCACGCCCTCGAAAAACGCCGTCCTGATGACCTTCTCGGTCCGATCGTCCAGTTCGCTCAGGCAGGCCGACAGCCGGTTACGGTCGTCAGCGGCCGAGAGCAGCGTCTCGGCGCTGTCGGCGCCGTCGGCGATCTCCAGCTCGTCGACGGGCTCGGCATAGGCCATCGGTCCTCGCGCCCGCAGGCGGTCGATCGCCCGGTTACGCGCAATCGTGGACAACCAGGTCATCACGCTCGCACGCCCAGAATCGAACCGATCTGCGCGTCGCCAGATGGTGACGTACACGTCCTGCAAAACGTCCTCACTCTCCTCGCGGTCGGAGAGGATACGGAGGCAGACCCCAAAAAGCTTCGCGGAGGTGGCGTCGTACAATTGTCGCAGGGCGTCGCGCTCGCCCGCGGCGATGCGCGCCATCAGCGGATTCAGGGTGTCTGCGGAGGTGGCGGCGCTGGCCAAGATGGACCCTATGGTTGCGTCGCCTGCGGCGAACGGTCACGCTGGAAGCTGCCCTCCCACGCGAAAAGACGCAAGCATTCCCGCGTTACGGGCGCCGCAGGATGGTCACCGCCGCGCCCGGGGGCGCCTGGTCGATGGTCAGAAGCCGCACGGGCTCGCCGCCAAGCGCCTCTGCGCTGTGCCACTGGTCGACCGCATCCACGACCCACTCGCCGGACGTCAGCTCGCGCACCTGGCCGGTGTCGAGGTTGGTCACCTTCAGTCGGCCGCTCAGAACCTGCACCAGCCGCGGATAGGGATGCTTGTGCGGCGGCAGGCCGGCGCCCGCGGCGATCAGCGTCTGCCCGACGGTGATCCTTAGATCCCCGGCCGGCGGGCGGATCGGCTGGCCGGTCAGCGTCTGGTCGATCCTCACCGGCTCGCCGACGGGCGGCGGCGACTGCGCCATCGCCGGCGTAGACAATGCTGGCGGGGCCAGGGCGAAGGCGGCGGCTAGGCGTAGGCAGGTTCGGCGCATGCCGACAGCCTGCCAAACCCCCGCGTCATGGGAAAGCCGTGGTCGGGGGCTAGGCGGCAGCCCGGCGAAGGGTCGCCCGTCGCGTTGCGGCGCGCTTCTCCTTGGCCCGCTCCATGCGCGCCTCGTGCCGCCGTTCGGCCTCGGCCTCCAGGGCGGGCAACAGGTCGGCCGCAGCGGCCGCCTGCTTGGGATCGCCGCCCTCGGAAAGCCGGCGGGCGTTGGCCAGCAGGTTCACGACTTCCTCGTCACTGAGGCTCGGGATTCTCTCCAGCAGGCTCATGGGACCTCCATCGCAGCGCCAAGGCGGGCGCTCTTGGAGAAGGACGTGACGCCCGCCTTAGTTGCATGATTCAAAAGCGAATTTTCTCGGAACCAAATCCCGGCCTGCGACTTGGCGCGCCGCAAGCTTGCGCGGGGGGGCCTCCACCTCTAAAGGGGCGCCTTAACCTGCATGTTTGTCCGGTGTCGGCGCGCTTCGTGGCGCGGCCGCCCTTTCGCGCGGATCAAGAAGACTATGCCCAAACGCACCGACATCTCCTCGATCCTCATCATCGGCGCCGGCCCGATCGTCATCGGCCAGGCGTGCGAGTTCGACTATTCGGGCGTGCAGGCGTGCAAGGCGCTGAGGGCCGAGGGCTACCGGATCATTCTGGTGAACTCGAACCCGGCGACGATCATGACCGATCCGAACGTCGCCGACGCCACCTACATCGAGCCGATCACCCCGGAGATGGTCGAGAAGATCATCGAGAAGGAGCGCCCCGACGCCCTGCTGCCCACCATGGGCGGCCAGACGGCGCTGAACACCGCCCTCGCCCTCGAGGAGCGCGGCGTGCTGAAGAAGTTCGGCGTCGAGATGATCGGCGCCAAGGCCGAGGTGATCGACAAGGCCGAGGACCGCCAGAAATTCCGCGACGCCATGGACAAGCTGGGCCTGGAGAGCCCCAAGTCCAAGGCCGCGCACACCATGGAAGAGGCCATGGAAGGCCTGGAGTTCGTCGGCCTGCCGGCGATCATCCGCCCGTCGTTCACCCTGGCCGGGACCGGCGGCGGCATCGCCTACAACGTCGAGGAGTTCAAGGAGATCGTCGAGCGCGGCCTCGACCTCTCCCCGACCACCGAGGTGCTCATCGAGGAGAGCGTCCTGGGCTGGAAGGAGTACGAGATGGAGGTCGTCCGCGACAAGGCGGACAACTGCATCATCGTCTGCTCCATCGAGAACATCGACCCGATGGGCGTGCACACCGGCGACTCCATCACGGTCGCCCCCGCGCTGACGCTGACCGACAAGGAATATCAGCGGATGCGCAAGGCCTCGATCGACGTCCTGCGCGAGATCGGGGTCGAGACCGGCGGCTCCAACGTCCAGTGGGCGGTGAACCCGAAGGACGGCCGCATGGTCGTCATCGAGATGAACCCGCGCGTGTCGCGCAGCTCGGCGCTCGCGTCGAAGGCCACCGGCTTCCCGATCGCCAAGGTCGCCGCGCGCCTCGCCGTCGGCTACACCCTCGACGAGCTGATGAACGACATCACGGGCGCCACGCCCGCCTCGTTCGAACCCTCGATCGACTACGTGGTCACCAAGATCCCGCGGTTCGCCTTCGAGAAATTCCCGGGCTCCGAGCCCTACCTCACCACCCAGATGAAGTCGGTGGGCGAGGTCATGGCCATCGGCCGCACCTTCGCGGAAAGCCTGCAGAAGGCCCTGCGCGGCCTGGAGACCGGCCTCGCCGGTCTGGACGAGATCGCCATCGAAGGCGGCGAAGATCCCGAGATGGGTCACGCAGCCGTCCTGCGCGCCCTGGCGACGCCGACGCCCGACCGCCTGCGCGTCATCGCCCAGGCCTTCCGCGCCGGCCTGACCTGCGACGAGATCCACGGCGCCTGCAGCTACGAGCCCTGGTTCCTGCGCCAGATCGAGGCTCTGGTGAAGACCGAGGAGCAGGTCCGCGCGAACGGCCTGCCGACCAGCGCCGCAGACTTCCGCCGTCTCAAGGCCATGGGTTTCTCGGACGCTCGGCTCGCCCGCCTGACCCACACCACCGAGAAGGAGGTGCGCGAGCAGCGCCGCGCCCTCGGCGTCCGTCCGGTGTTCAAGCGTATCGACACCTGCGCCGGCGAGTTCCGCGCCGACACGCCCTACATGTATTCGACCTACGAGACCGGCGCCCTCGGCCAGACGCCCGACTGCGAGAGCGAGCCGTCGGACCGCAAGAAGGCCATCATCCTCGGCGGCGGCCCGAACCGGATCGGCCAGGGGATCGAGTTCGACTACTGCTGCTGTCATGCCGCCTTCGCCCTCGACGAAATCGGGGTCGAGTCGATCATGGTCAACTGCAACCCCGAGACCGTCTCGACCGACTACGACACGTCCGACCGGCTCTACTTCGAGCCGCTGACGGCCGAGGACGTGCTGGAGCTGATCGAGACCGAGCGCGCCCGCGGCGAGCTGATCGGCGTGATCGTGCAGTTCGGCGGCCAGACCCCCCTGAAGCTGGCCAAGCCCCTGGAAGACGCCGGCATCCCGATCCTGGGCACCAGCCCGGACGCCATCGACCTGGCCGAGGACCGGGAGCGCTTCCAGCAGCTCCTGCACAAGCTGAAGATCGCCCAGCCGGTGAACGCCCTGGCCCGCAGCCGCGACGAAGCCTTCGAGGCGGCGCACAAGGTCGGATACCCGGTCGTGATCCGCCCCTCCTACGTCCTGGGCGGCCGCGGGATGGAGATCGTCCGCGACGACGAACAGCTCGAGCGCTACATCAACACCGCCGTGCAGGTGTCGGGCGACAGCCCGGTGCTAATCGACCAGTACCTCTCGCGCGCCACCGAGGTGGACGTGGACGCGATTTGCGACGCGAACGGCGAGGTCTTCGTGGCGGGCGTCATGGAGCACATCGAGGAGGCTGGCGTGCACTCCGGCGACAGCGCCTGCTCGCTGCCGCCGTTCTCCCTGCGCGACGAGACGATCGCCGAGCTGAAGCGCCAGACGGTGGCCATGGCCAAGGCGCTGAACGTGCGCGGCCTGATGAACGTGCAGTTCGCCATCGAGGAGCCCGAGAGCGCCAGCCCGCGCATCTATGTCCTGGAGGTGAACCCGCGCGCCAGCCGCACGGTGCCCTTCGTGGCCAAGACCATCGGCGAGCCGGTGGCCGCCATCGCCGCCAAGGTGATGGCCGGCAAGCCGCTGTCGGACTTCGCCCTGACCGACAAGCCGTTCGACCACATCGCGGTGAAGGAGGCGGTTTTCCCCTTCGCCAAGTTCCCGAAGGTCGACACCATCCTGGGCCCCGAAATGCGCTCCACCGGCGAGGTCATGGGTCTCGACTGGATCCGCCCGGGCGAGGGCCCCGGCCCCGCCTTCGCCCGCGCCTTCGCCAAGAGCCAGCTCGGCGGCGGCACAACCCTGCCGACCGGCGGCTGCGCCTTCGTGTCGGTGAAGGACTCGGACAAGCCGTTCATCCTCGAGGCGGTGCGCCTGATCCTTGGCCAGGGCTTCCGGGTTCTCGCCACCTCGGGCACCGCGGCCTATCTCGCCGAACAGGGCCTTAAGGTCGAGGTCGTGAAGAAGGTGCTGGAAGGTCGTCCGCACATCGTGGACGCCATGAAGAACGGTGAGGTCCAGCTGGTCTTCAACACCACCGAAGGCAAGCAGTCGCTGCTGGACAGCTTCGAGATCCGGCGGACGGCCCTGATGGGCAAGATCCCCTACTTCACGACGGCGCCGGCGGCCGTGGCCGCCGCCCGCGCCATCGCCGCCACGGCGACCGCCCCGCTCGAGGTGCGGCCGCTCCAGAGCTACGCCTAGGCGTTACTCTTCGTCTGGAGCGTCGGGCTCGTCCTCGGTCCCGGCCTCCAGAACCTTCATCGCCTCGTGGAAGCGCTTCAGGGCGCCGACGGAGGCCTGAACGCGCTGGGTGGCCGCCGCCACGTCGCCCTGGGCCCCGACGATCACCGCCAGGTTCGTGCTGGCGATCGCGTCGGCCAGCGCCTTTAGGCAGCCCTTCAGCGCCGCGAAGTCGGCGGCCACGTCCGGCCCCTCGTCGCCGTCGTCGATGAAGTCGTCGAGATGGACCATGCGCGCCTCCAGAAGTTCGGGCCCGATGTGAGGCCGGCCGCGCCGGAAGTCCATGCCGATCCAGATCAAGGCGGCTGGCGCGGGCGCCTGCGATAGGCTGAACTGCGCCCGCGACACGACGGGCTGAGCAGGGGACGCAGGGGTATGGCGCCGCGGCACATGGAACGACACGCGATCGCGCGCATCGGCTGGCTTCGCGCCGCCGTCCTGGGCGCCAACGACGGCATCGTCTCGACGGCGAGCCTCGTGGTCGGGGTGGCCGCTGCATCGCAAGGCCGGTCCGAGGTCTTGCTCGCCGGCGTGGCGGGCCTGGTGGCCGGCGCCTTCTCCATGGCCGCGGGCGAGTATGTCTCGGTGAGCTCACAGGCCGACACGGAGAACGCCGACCTGGCCCGGGAGCGCGGCGAGCTCGCCACCCAGCCGGCCTTCGAGCGCGAGGAACTGGCGGGCATCTACGTGGCTCGGGGCGTGGAGCGCGAGCTGGCGCTGAAGGTCGCCGATCAGCTCATGGCCAAGGACGCCCTAGGCGCCCACGCCCGCGACGAACTCGGCATTTCGGAGATCACCTCGGCCCGACCGATCCAGGCCGCGGTCACCTCGGCCCTGACTTTCGCCGTGGGCGCAGCCCTGCCCCTGGCGGCGGCGATGCTGGCGCCCGAGGGAAAGATCGTCCTGTTTGTGTCTGCCGCCTCGATCGTGTTCCTGGCGATCCTGGGGGCGGTCGGCGGACGCGCCGGCGGCGCCGGGATCTGGAAGCCTGTGGTGCGGGTGACCTTCTGGGGCGCGCTCGCACTGGCTGCGACCGCGGGAGTCGGCGCCCTCTTCGGCGTCGCCGCCTGACAGCCGCCATGCGCCGCGGCTATGCCAGCCGCACCTTCCAGGTCCGCAGGACGATGCTAGCCTTGTCCCGATGACGAGACATCTCGACGAGGGCCAGACCATCGCCCGCCGCACCGTGCTCGCGGCCGCACCGGCTCTCGCCGCCGGCTCAGCCCTCGCCGCGCCGTCGCTGGACGTGCGCGTGCGGGGGAGCAAGGCCTATTCGGAATCGGCCATGGTCATGTCGGTGGCCGCCGATGGCTCGAGCGCCCTCACCCTGCGGTTCTGTCGCTTCCCCGCGGAGGACCTCACCTGGCTGTGGTGCCACCTGCTGTTCGACGGCCAGCTCTACGCCTTCACCAGCCACGACCTGCCGTGCTCGGACGAGCGGCTGGCGGACGCGCCGCGGGCCGCCTATGGCGCCCCGCCCCTGAACGCCGGGCTGGCGCGGGTCGGCCGGGGCCACGACCTGTCCGACGTCCAGCTCCACGCGGACCTGCGCTTCCACCGCAGCCGGAACGCGCCGCATGGGCCCGGCTCCGTACGCGGGCGATTCCGGGGGCGGTTCTATCCGGTGGACGCCCTCTCGACCCAGGTGCTGGAGGGACGCGACGAGGTCTACGGCGCCTTCCGCGCTCAGGTGGAGATCGCCGGCCGCCGGTTCGTCCATGAAGGCCCAGCCAAGTTCCACGAACAGCGCCAGGCGGCGCCCCGGTTCGAGACGCCCTTCTGCTATGCCTGGCTCGCGGGCCCGACCGCCGCGGCGACTACCCTCCTGATCCCACCGGGCGCCACAGGCGGCTGGAGGCTGGACGGCGTCGAGGCGCCCCTGGCCGACATGACCCTCGACCCGCCCGCCGCCGAACGCCGCGCGGCATGGCGCTTGAAGGACGGGCGCATCCTGCCCGGCCGCCTGCGGGCCCTCGTCCGCTACGAGATCCCAATCTACGATCGGGTCTGGCTGGGCAGCTTCGTTCGCGGCGACTGCGATGGCCGCCCCGTGGTCGGCGCCATGAACGACTGGCCGGGTCCACCGGACATCTACAGCGCCGCTGACGGACGCTCGCAGTAATTGTAGGCCGGCGCGCCGCCGACACCTGCGCTTGTCCATTGACCGCCGTTCTTCGTGGGCGCAGACTCCCTGCATCGCCTGACTGAGACAGGCGGCAAGGGCGCGCCCCGGCGGCCCGTCTCCGCTCCGGTCTTCCTCGCCGGAGCGCCGAACTTCCGGGGGACGCCCTCGGCGTCTGCCGCAGCCTGGCGTGGAGCGACAGAACTCCACAACGGATTGCGAGGAAGAGTCATGCATACCGAGCCGCACACCGGCGAAGTGCGTCATCACAAGCCGAAACATCTGGCCGAGAAATTCGAAGGCATGATCGGGATCATCATGGTCGCCGCCATCATCATCCTGGCGGTCGGCCTGATCTACGGCATCATGATCACGGGCGAGACGACGCCCAAGTGGATGCAATAGGGCCTGGGCCCGACAGGCATCTTAGCCCGCCGCGCCGGACGCCGACTGGACGCCGGCGCGGGTTCTGAACGGACCGAGCCCGTCGACCCGACGAACGTCGGCGTCGGCGGCGGGTCGCGTCGGCCCCGCCGATGGGTCTTGCGCCACGCTGTGACGGCATTGGCAAGGCAGAGCTATTCCGGGAAGCCCATTGGCGCCGCCGGGGAAGCCGCGGTACGACTCCAACTTATCAACGATAAGGGAGGAGGCCGCCATGGCGGGTCGGGTGAACGGAAGGGTGGCGCTGGTCACCGGCGGGGCGAGCGGCATTGGACGCAGCGCGGCCGAGAAGCTGGCGTCTGAGGGCGCGACGGTCGTTCTGACGGATGTCCAGGACCATCTCGGCGCCGAGGTCGCAGCCGGCATCCAGAAGGCCGGCGGCAAGGCCGAGTTCATCCACCACGACGTGACCAGCGAGGACGCCTGGATCGACGTGGTCGCCCAGGTGAAAGCCCGCCACGGCCGCCTCGACATCCTTGTGAACAACGCGGGCATCGGCCTCGGCGGTTCGGTGCTGGAGATGACCCTGGCCGACTGGAAACGGCAGAACGCGGTCAACCTCGACGGCGTGTTCCTGGGCGTGAAGCACAGCATCCCGCTGATCCGCGAAGGCGGCCGCGGTGGCAGCATCATCAACATCTCGTCGGTGGCGGGCCTGAAGGGCGCGCCGAACCTGGCCGGCTACTGCGCCACCAAGGGCGGCGTGCGCCTGTTCACCAAGTCGGTGGCCATGGAGTGCGCGGGCGCCAAGGACGGCATCCGGGTGAACTCGGTCCATCCCGGGATCATCGAGACGCCGATCTGGACCACCGTGCTGGGCGGCCAGCCGGGCGTGAACGCCCCGCCGGACCTCGACGCCATGTCCGAGATGGCCGTGCCGCTCGGCGTGAAGGGGGTTCCGGAAGATATCGCCAACGGCATTCTGTGGCTGGCGTCGGACGAGAGCCGCTACGTCACGGGCGCCGAGCTGGTCATCGACGGAGGTCTCTCGGTCCGCTGACCGCGGTGCGTTCCGTGGTCGACGGGGGGCCGCCGTTCCTCTAGACGGCCCCCATGACCGCCATGCTGCACGTGATCTTCGGCCCGTCAGGCGCCGGCAAGACGACCTACGCCCACGAGTTTGCGCGCCGTGAGAAGGCGGTCGCCTTCGTTCTCGACGAATGGATGGCCCGGCTGTTCGCGGCCGACATGCCCGATCCCATCGAGTACGACTGGATGATCGAACGGGTGCAGCGCTGCGAGGCGCAGATCTGGTCGACGGCGGCCGGCGTGCTCGCGACCGGAACGCCCGTGATCCTCGACATCGGCCTCCTGCGTCGCAGCGACCGGGCCCGGGTGCGCGAGATCGCCGCCGCCGCCGAGTTGCCGCTGCAATTCCACTTCGTCACCGCCGACGTAGAGGTGCGCCGCGCCCGCGTGGCCGAGCGCAACGTGGTCAAGGGCGACAACTTCGCCATCGAGGTCTCGCCCGCCATGTTCGACTTCGCCGAGGGCGTCTTCGAGCATCCGAGTCCGGAAGAGCTGGCCGGCGCGCTCGTCAGCGAGAGCTGAGCCTCAGGCGGGCGCGGTCGAGAAGCTGGGATAGAGGTGCGCCGGCCAAGTGGCGTCGGCGGCCCGATGATAGGCCTCGCGGCGGGTGAGCCGGGCGTTGTAGTCCACGAGTTCGGGCGCGTCGGGCAGGACCCTCAGGTACAGCAGCCGCGAGATCGTCCCGCCCAGCACCACGTCGGCTGCCGAGAACCGGTCGCCCAGCAGGTAGTCGCGGCCCTTCAGGGTCGCGGTCAGCACCCCCACCATGTCGTCGTAGCCGCCGAAGCCGGGCCCGAAGCCCGGCAGGTCGATCTTCTGCTCGTGCAGATAGGCGACCGGATCCACCACCGCGGTCGCATAGACCATCCACTTCAGGTACGCGCCCCGGTCGGCGTCCTCGATCCGCGGCGCGAGGGCCCCGTAGCTGTACCGGTCGGCCAGGTAGATCGCGATGGCCGGGTTCTCGCTGACCACCACCTCGCCGTCGGTCAGCACCGGCACCTTGCCCGCGGGGTTCAGCTTGAGGAACTCCGGTCGCTTCTGCTCGCCCCCCGCGATGTCCACGGTCCGCACGTCGAACGCCAGGCCGATCTCCTCCAGCATCCAGTAGGCGGTGAACGCCCGGCTGGCCGGCGAGTGGTAAAGCGTGATCCCGCGCTTGGCGGCCATGGCGACGTCCTCCGAGGTCCAACTTAGCTGGGGGCTCGGCCTCAACCTTACAAATTTGCGAGGCGCGCTTCAGGTCGGCGCGAGGCGCGCATGGGAGCTTGGGTCATCCGCCGCACGGCGGCCACCCAAGGAGAACGATCCAACATGCGGAAGATCCTGATCTCGTCGGCCATCCTGCTCTCGCTGGCGGGCGGCGCCAGCGCCATGGCCGCGACCAAGCCGGCGGCCAAGCCGGCCCAGAGCGCCGCCTCCGCCACCTCGGATAAGGCCAAGGCCTGCGCCGCCCAGTGGAGGGCCGAGAAGACCCACACCCAGACCCGCAAGGCCTTCATGGCCGCCTGCACCAAGGCCTGATCTCCCCACCCCAAGGCTCCGCCCTCCGATCCGGCCGCCGCTTACGCCAAACGAGCTCCGTGGCCGGAGGGGGCGCGGCGGGCGTCCCCACTCCCCCAGCCGGGACGCCCGCCGCTTTTTTGTCCCGATCCGGGCGCAGGGCGATCCGAGGCTGCGCCGCACCCCGGAGACGCCCATGGGCGCGAAGATCCTGGTCGTCGAAGACGACGCCGAAACCGCCGAGACCCTGCTGAACGGCCTCCGCCAGGAGGGCTACACCGTCGAGCACGCCGCCGACGGGCGCGACGCCCTCTACCTCGCCAGTTCCGCCGACTTCGACGCCCTGATACTCGACCGCATGCTGCCGGGGCTGGACGGGCTTTCGGTCGTCAAGGCGCTGCGGGCCGCCGGCGTGCAGACGCCGCTGCTGATCCTCTCCGCCCTGGGGCAGCTCGACGAACGGGTCCGCGGCCTGAACGCCGGCGGCGACGACTATCTGGCCAAGCCCTTCGCCTTCTCCGAGCTGTCGGCCCGCGTCTCGGCGATGCTCCGCCGTCCGGCGACGCGCCAGGAGACCACCTCGCTTAGCTGCGGGGACCTTACCATGGATCTGCTGTCCCGCCGCGTCGTGCGGGCCGGCCGGCGGCTGGACCTGCTGCCGCGCGAGTTCAAGCTGCTGGAGCACCTTCTGCGCCACAAGGACCGCGTGGTGACCCGAACCATGATGCTGGAGGATCTCTGGGACTACCGCTTCGATCCCCACACCAGCCTGATCGACACCCACATCAGCCGCCTGCGGAAGAAGATCGACGAAGGGTTCGACCCGCCATTGCTGCACACCGTCCGCGGCTCGGGCTATCGCCTCTCCGAGCGGCCCTGAGCATGCGGATCCGTCCCTGGATCTGGGCCGCCGCCGGTTCGCTGGCCACGCTGCTCGCCGTCCTGGCCGGCCTGCTCGTCGTCGACCGGCTCGGCGAACGCGCCATCGCCCGCCAGCAGGCCGCGACGGCGACCGCCGCCGCCGACTACTTCACCGCCTTCGCCCGCGAGGAGGGCGTGCCCGCCCTCGCCTCGGCGCTCAACCGCCACGCCCGCATCGGCGCCGCCGACGGCTTCCACTACGCGCTGGAGGACCGCGGCGGCCGGATGCTGGCCGGCGCCGACGTGGTCAGTTCGCTCGACGCGCCCGACGCCGGCTGGCGCACCGTGGCTGAGCCCGACGCCTCACCGCGCCGGCAGTGGCGGGTCCTGTCGCGCCCCCTGCCCGGCGGCGAGGTCCTGATCGTGGCCGAAGACCTCCAGGCCCGGAACGCCCTGCGCGCCGCCATCTCCAGAGGATCGGCGCTGGCCATGCTGGTGGCTGCGCTGGGAGCGGCGGCGGGTGGTTTCGCGCTGAATGCGGTCCTGCTCCGCCGAACCCGCGACATCGCCGACACCGCCGGCCGCATCGCCGCCGGCGACCTCTCGGCCCGGGCGCCCGCCCATCCCCGCGGCGACGTTTTCGACGACCTGGGCGCAGCGGTGAACCACATGCTGGAGCGCATCGAGGCGCTGATGACCGGTATGCGGACAGTGACCGACTCCATCGCCCACGACCTGCGCTCGCCGCTCACGCGGATGACCGGGGCGCTGGCGCGGGCGGGCGATCCCCAGGCGCCGGAGTCCGAGCGGCTGCAGGCGCTCGACACAGCCCAGGCCGAGGCCGCCGCTGCCCTGGCCACGCTGAACGCCCTCCTCGACATCGCCCAGGCCGAGTCCGGGCTGTCGCAGGACAACATGAGCCGCATAGACGTGGCGGGCCTCGTGGTCAGCATGGTCGAGCTGTTTGGCCCCCTCGCCGAGGATGCGGGGCAGACGCTATCGGCCGAAGCGCCCGCCGTGCCGGTGCTGCTGCGGGCGCATGCGGCGCTGCTGCGCCAGGCGGTCGGCAACCTCCTGCACAACGCCGTGATCCACGCCGGCGTCGGCGCGTCGGTCCGCGCCGAGGTCGTCGAGCGCGCGCCGGGGCGGGTCGACATCGTCCTGGCCGACGACGGCCCCGGCGTGCCGGCCGAGCACCTCGGACGGGTCCAGGAGCGCTTCGTACGGCTCGAGACCGCCCGCACGACCCCGGGCAGCGGACTTGGGCTGGCGCTGGTCGCGGCCTGCGCCAAGCTGCACGGCGGTCGCCTCGTCCTCTCGGACAATGCGCCCGGCCTGCGGGCGACGCTGGAGCTGTCCGAGCCTCGGGCTTGATTTTTGCGGCGCACAATCCTAGCATTTCTGCCCCCGGGTCGCGTGCGCCAGTGGCCGGGTTGGGGATCACCACGGCGAACCTCGAGTCACGATGGAAAAAGTTCCGATGACCGTTGAGGGCTACAATGCCCTCGACGACGAACTGAAGCGTTTGAAGACGGTGGAACGGCCGGCGGTGATCGCCGCCATCGCCGAAGCGCGCTCGCACGGCGATCTCTCCGAGAACGCCGAGTACCATGCCGCGAAGGAGCGCCAGGGCTGGATCGAAGGCCAGATCGCCGAGATCGAGGACAAGATGGCCCGCGCCCAGGTCATCGATGTCTCCAAGCTCTCCGGCACCCAGGTGAAGTTCGGCGCGACCGTCTCGGTCGTCGACGAAGACACCGAGGAGGAGGCCCGCTATCAGATCGTGGGCGAGCACGAGGCCGACGTGAAGCGCGGTCGCGTGTCGGTCACCCCCCCCAGCGCCCGCGCCACCCTCGGCAAGGTGACGGGCGACGTGGTCGAGGTGAACACCCCCGGCGGCGTCAAGGCCTACGAAATCCAGAAAGTCGAGTGGGTCTAGGCGCGGCCGCGCCGATATCCATCTGGGCGGTCTCCGACGGCCGCGCGGGCATCGAGGCGCAGGTCGTTGGCCTGGCCGAGGCGCTCGCGCGCCGCACCCCGGCGAGCATCATCGTCAAGCGGATCGCC
>JBKOYY010000184.1:0-9802 GCA_046725615.1 Pseudomonadota bacterium | reverse complement strand
ATCCTGGGCGGCCTGGGCTCGCCCTATTCCATGAAGATGCGGGCGATCCTGCGCTATCGCCGGTTGCCCTACACCTGGATCCAGATCACGCCTCAGCACGACGCCGAGCGCGCCAATGTGAAGGTGCCGGTCATCCCGGTGATCCAGTACCCCGACGGGACCTACCACAACGACTCCACGCCGATGCTCTACGACCTGGAGGCGCGCCATCCGGGCCAGCGCAGCATCGTGCCGCCCGACGCGGGCGACGCGTTCCTCGCCTATCTGCTCGAAGACATGGCCGACGAATGGGCCACGAAGCTGATGTTCCACTACCGCTGGTTCCGCGAGCGCGACCAGGTGCGGATGAGCGAATGGCTGGCCTTCGACCGCGCCCAGGGCGGCGGCTACGCGGGGGTGAAGCGCTTCGCCGACGCGTTCCGCGACCGCCAGGTCGGCCGCATGGCGCTGGTGGGCTGCACGCCCGAGAACGCGCCAATCATCGAGGACACCTGCCGCACCCTCTGCGCCGTGTTCGAGGACCACGTCCTGGACCGCTTCTACTTCTTCGGGACGCGCCCCTCGCTGGCCGAGTTCGGCTGGTACGGCCAGCTTTCGCAGCTCATCGTCGATCCGACGCCGAACGACCTGCTGCGTGAGATCGCCCCCTTCACGGTGCGCTGGCTCATGCACCTGGAGGACGCTTCCGGCGTCGAGGGCGACTGGCGCGCGGCCGACGAGCCGGCGGCCCCGGCGGTGCAGCGCCTGCTGGCCTTCGCCGGCGAGGTCTATTTCCCCTTCCTGGAAGCCAATGCCCAGGCGGTCGCCGCCGGCGCCGAGACTTTCACGGTGGAGCTGCTCGGGCGGCCGTACTCCCAGGGCGCTTTCAAATACCAGGCGCGGTGCCTCCAGAACCTGCGACAGGCGTTTGCCGATCTGCCGGCTGACGCCCGCGCCAGGATCACCCCGATGCTGGAGGCGGCGGGGGCACTGAGGCCGCTGACGTAGGGGCGCGAACGGGCCTAGAAGATGCGGATGGACGACCAATCCCATCCCAGCGCCCGCCAGATCGCCTCGCCGACCTACAGGCTGGCCTCGCTCGACCCCGACTTCATCATGGGCCACTCCATGCGGGGGGTCCGCTTCCTGCTGGAGTTCGCCAAGGCCGACGAGGCCCTCCGCGCCTGGGGCGTGCGCTCGACCATCGTGGTGTTCGGCAGCGCCCGGATCCGCGAGGACGGGCCCGACCCGCACCCCCGCTGGTACGCCGCCGCACGGGCGTTCGGGGCCCTCGCGTCGAAGGAGGGCGGAGCGTACCTTTCCGCCGCCCAGGAGCGCCACAACGTCATCTGCACCGGCGGCGGGCCGGGGATCATGGAGGCGGCGAACCGCGGCGCGTTCGACGTCGGTGCGCCCTCCATCGGGCTCAACATCACCTTGCCGCACGAGCAGTTCCCGAACGCCTATTCGACGCCCGAGCTGACCTTCCGCTTCCACTACTTCGCCATGCGCAAGATGCACCTGGCGATGCGGGCCCACGCCTTGGTCGTCTTCCCCGGCGGCTTCGGCACGCTGGATGAGCTGTTCGAGATCCTGACTCTGCGCCAGACCGACAAGTCGCCGCCCATGCCCATCGTGCTGTTCGACGAGGCCTACTGGCGCTCCATCATCAACTTCCACGCCCTCATCGAGCACGGCATGATCGCCCAGGCCGACCTGAACCTGTTCCGCTTCGCCGAGACGGCCGAGGGGGTCTGGCAATGCCTTCTCGACGGCGGGCTGAAGCCGCACGCCGAGCCCGACTGGGATCCGGATCCGAACGATCCGTAGGCAGCGGGCGCGAGGCTGTCGCAATTCGGTCGCGCACGGACGCAAGCCGGCGCTATTCTGGAACAAGCGTCGCCCTGGACGGGCGAGGTCCGCGGCTTGTGGGGGCTGCGCCGAAGAGGGCGTCAGGGGCAGGACTTATGGCGAAGGATGGCGTGGCCGAGGCGAATCCGGCCGACATGGCGCCGGTGGCGGCGAAACCTGCGGGAACACCCGACGGCGTGCACCTGCTGCGCACCGCCATGACCGTGCAGTACCAGCTCAGCCAGATGGCCGATCAGAAGGCCAACATGGTGCTGGCCGCGACTTTCGTGATCTTCACCATCACCGTCAGCCAGGTGCGGCTTGGCGGGGCGGTGGTCGCGCCGCTGCTGATCCTCGGCGGGGCGGCGTTCATGGCCGCGCTGCTGGCGATCCTGGCCGTCCTGCCGTCGGTGCGCGTGCCGCCGCGGGCCGGCGGGCCGGCCAACGTCCTCTTCTTCGGATCCTTCACCCAGCTTCCGGAAGAAGAGTTCGTGGCCATGCTGACCGGCGTCGCCGCCGACCAGCGCTCGATCTACGAGGCCTTCGCCCACGACATCTACCAGAACGGCCGGGTGCTCGCGTTCAAGAAGTACCGCTACCTGGGCTATGCGTACCGCATCCTGCTGGCGGGTCTGGCGGCCAGCTTCATCACCTTCATCGCGCCGTTCGCGCTCGCGGCGCTCAGATAGGCGACCAGCCCGGCGGGGCCAGCTCGAAGCCCTCGAAGCGGAAGCCCGGCGTGACGACGCAGGCGACCAGGGTCCAGTCCGCGCCGGACGCCTCGGCGGCCTGCCACTCATGCGGCTTCACCACGTGCTGCGGCGCCGCGTCCCCGCCGACGCCCAGCCGCGTCTCGGTGATGGGGCCGCCCTGGAAGCCGGTCCACAGGGTCAGCGGCGCCCCGGCCTGGTGGATCCAGACCTCTTCGGCGTCGACCCGGTGCCAGTGCGAGCGCCCGCCCGCCTCCAGCAGGAACAGGATCGCCGTGGCGGCCGCCCGGCCGTCGGACAGGCTCGCGGCCGAGCGCCAGGTTTCGCGGTACCAGCCGCCCTCGGGGTGAGGGACCAGGCCCAGGCTCTCGATCATCTGCTCGGCGGTCATGCCGCCACTCAAACCCGATCCGCCCGGTTTCGCCACCGCGAGCTTGACCGCGCGCCCGGCGTGCGGCGGGCTGCGCGCATGGGACGAATCCTCGCCAGCCTCGCCGCCGCGCTCGTCGTGGCCACGCCCGCCGCCGCCGCCTCGCCGGATCTCTCGAAGATGGGCGCGGCCGAGCTCACCGCCTTCCTGAAGCCGTTTCCGAAGGGCGGCGAGCTGCACAACCACCTGGGCGGCAGCACGCCCACGGAGGACCTCATCGACTGGGCGGTCGAGGACGGGCTCTGCGTGGACATGGCCGAGCTCGCGCTGCGCCAGACCTGCGCCGGCGACGCCATGAAGCCCGCGGCCGAGGTGGTGGCCGACGAGGCGCTGCGGTCGGCGTTGACCGACAGCCTGACCACCCGCCGTCCGGCCTTCCGCGACCGCTCCGGCCATGACCAGTTCTTCACCAGCTTCAGCCGCCGGTCGATGTCGCCGAAGCGGACCGGCGACGCCCTGGCCGAGGTGATGGAGACCCTGGCCCGCCAGAACACCTGGTACATCGAGCTGATGGTCACGCCGCAGGCCGCGGCGGCCCGTGGCCTGGGCGCCCGCGTGGGCTGGAAGGGCGACATCGCCGCGACCCGCGCCGCCTTCACCGAGGCCGGCCTGGAGAAGCTGGTCTCCGCCGTCAGCGCCGACACCGACCGCTTCGAGGCCCGCGCCCGCGAGGTGCTGAGGTGCGGCACGCCCGAGGCCCGGGCCGGCTGCGGCGTCACCGTCCGCTACCTCTTCCAGTCGATCCGCCAGGGGCCGCCCGAGCAGACCATGGCCCAGCTCCAGCTCGGCGTCGCCACCGTGCTGGCGGACAAGCGCTGGGTCGGCCTCCAGCTGGTCGCGCCCGAGGATTCCTACGACGCCATCCGCTACTACGACCTGCATATGCAGATCATCGCCGAGCTGACCGACCGCGGTCGCAAGGTCCCGGTGGCCCTGCACGCCGGCGAGCTGACCATGAAGATCGCCCACCCGCGGCACCTCAGCTACCACGTCCGCGATGCGGTGCGGGTGGCCGGCGCCCGGCGCATCGGTCACGGGACCGACCTGCCCGAGGAGGTCGGGGCCGAGGCCCTGGCCGAGGAGATGGCCGCCAAGGGCGTGCTTGTCGAGGTGAACATCCTCTCCAACGAGACGATCCTGGAGGTGAAGCCCGAGGACCACCCCTATGCCTGGCTGCGCAAGAAGGGCGTGCCGGCCAGCCTCTCCACCGACGACGCGGGCATCACGCGCACCGAGCTCTCCGACGACTACCAGGCCGCGGTCCGCAACGGCGCGACCTACGACGACCTGAAGACCGCCGCCCGCAACGGCATCGCGTTCAGCTTCCTGTCGGGCCCGGGGCTATGGGAAGATCCCAACATCTACCGGCGGCCGGTGAAGCCCTGCGTCGGCCAGATCGGCCGGGCCGATCCCAAGGGCGCCTGCGCCACCTTCGTCGCTGGCAGCGACAAGGCCCGCGAGCAGTGGCGGCACGAGCGCCTGTTGCGCGAGTTCGAAGCGTCGCTGCGCTAACCCTCGACGGCCATGTAGACGAACCGGGCCACGAACAGGGCGGCGAGGGCGAACAGCAGCCAGTCGCCCTTGCCGACGCGCCGGCTGGCGACCTTCAGGACCGCATAGGCGACGACGCCGAAGGCGAGGCCGTTGGCGATGGAGAAGGTCAGCGGAATGGTGACGAGGGTAAGGAACGCAGGGATCGCCACCACCGGGTCGTCCCAGTCGATCTCGGTCAGCGGGCCCATCATCATCCCGCCCACCAGGATCAGCGCCGGCGCCGTCGCGGCGGCCGGGATCGCCTGGGCCCAGGGCGCGACGAACATCACCGCCAGGAACATGAGCCCCGTGACCACGGCGGTGAGGCCCGTGCGGCCGCCCGCCGAGACGCCCGAGGCGCTCTCGATGTAGCTGACCACGGTGCTGGTGCCGGCCAGCGCGCCGACCACGGTGGCGCCCGCGTCGGCGAAGAGGATGCGGTTCAGGCGCGGGATCGCGCCGTCCGGCTGCATCAGGCCGGCCTTCTTCGACACCGCGACCAGGGTGCCGACGTTGTCGAACAGGTCGACGAACAGGAAGACGAACAGGATCTCCAGCAGCGCCAGGCCCAGGCCGTGACCGCCGATGCCCAGCGCCGACGGGATGTCGAGCTGGAAGGCGGTACTGGTCATGGCCTCCACGTCGTAGGGCTGAGGCGACCACTCGGCGAGGCCGAGCAGCCAGCCGAGCAGGGCTGTGGCGACGATGCCGATGAAGATCGCGCCGCGCACCTTCAGCACCATCAGCACCGACAGGATCGCCAGGCCCAGGAGCGCGAGCTGCACCGTCGGCGCCTTGATGTCGCCCAGGGTGACGAGGGTGGCCGGATTGTCCGCCACGAGCCCTGCGCCGCGCAGGCCGATGAAGGCGATGAACAGGCCGATGCCCGCCGCGATGGCCGAGAACAGCGCCCGCGGGATGGCGCTGACGATCAGCTGCCGCACGCCCGCCAGGGTCAGCAGGAAGAACAGCACCCCCGAGATGAAGACCAGGCCCAGGGCGGTCTGCCACGGCACGCCCATGCCCTGCACCACGGTGAAGGCGAAGTAGGCGTTGAGCCCCATGCCGGGCGCCAGCGCGATCGGGTAGTTGGCCAGGAACCCCATCAGCAGGCACCCGATCCCCGCCGCGAGGCACGTGGCCGCCGCAACCCCGGCCGCCGGCATGCCGGCCGCGCCCAGGATCGAGGGGTTGACCAGCACGATGTAAGCCATGGTCAGGAAGGTGGTGGCGCCGGCCAGCACCTCGGTCTGGACGCTGGTTCCGCGCTCGCGGAGCTGGAACGTGCGGTCGAGGAAGCTCATGGCGCGGTCCCCTGGGGCAGCGTGTCGGCATAGCGGTCCCATCCGGCCACCAGGGCCCTCACGACCGGCGACCCCACGCGATAGGCGGCCTCGAACGCGGCGTCGGAACCTCCGTCGGCGAACTCGACGCGCATCGGCTTGCCCGCGCCGGGCCAGGCGTAGTTGCTGGCGGTGCGGAGCACGAGCACGCGCCGCGCGTCGACGCGGCCCTCCTTGGCGAACAGGGTCAGGGTGTCCATCACCGCCTGGTCCTCGCCGTCGGTCATGGCCAGCACGCCGGCGCCGTCGGTCTGCACGCGCACCCAGTCGCGCGCCCAGTCGGTCCGGCGCTTGCCGTGCCAGAACCGCACCGTGGCGAGGCTGGCGCCCACGAACACGTGCGGCGGCGTCTGGGCGGCCGGCTCGTCCGCGAACCCCGCCCGCTCGGCCGCCAGCTTGGGCCCGTCAGGCAGGGCGATGTCGCGAGTGAGCTGGTAGGCCCAGCGCGTGAGGCCGGGATCGAGCCGCCAGGCCATCCCGCTGGCGCCGTCGCCGCTCCCCTTCTCGCCCGGCTTCCGGCTGTGGAAGGCATAGAGGCCCCACGGCCAGCCGGCCTCGATCTCGCGGTCGTCGATCTCGTACAGCGGGTCGGCGTCCACCACCCAGTCGGACCAGGCCGCGCTGCCGATCGAGCCGGCCTTCGGGTCGACGCCCGCGATCCCGGCCATCAGGAAATAGCTCTTCGAGAAGTCGAAGCGCGGATCCAGCAGCAGCGCGGCCATCGACCCGCGCGCCCGCCCGAACATGCCGGTGGTGATCGCCAGGACCCCGTCATCCGACAGCCGCGCCGGCCGCTCGACGCCGGCGATCTTCACCGTCCGCGACAGCGGATAGCGTTCGACCCAGTGCTGGAACTCGCCGGGCGTGTCGCCGGTCTCCGCGCCGATCTCGAAGGCGGCGATCACCACCACCTTGATCGGGATGGGCCTGTCCTTAGCCAGCGCCGGCAATGGCGCGAGCAGGCAGGCGATGATGGCGATGAGACGAAGCACGCGCCCCCCCGGCTGGAACGGCCGCATAGTCGTCAGGCCGGCCCCTGCGCCGCAAGCCCTCGCTGGTGCGCCAGCGCCCCCATCAGATAGGTGCGCTCCACGAGACGGTCGTCCGCCAGCACGGCGAGCACGAACAGGGTCTCGGCCAGGCTGCGGGTCCGGGCGGTCCGCCGCGCCAGCAGCGGGGTGGCCGAGAGGTCCAGCACCACGAAGTCGGCCTCCTTGCCGGGCTCCAGCGTGCCGACCCGGTCGTCGATGTGCAGCGCCCGGGCCCCGGCCAGGGTGGCCAGGTAGAAGGCGTGCAGCGGGTCGAGGGCGTCGCCCTGCAGCTGTCCCACCTTGTAGGCCTCGCCCATCATGTGGGGCAGGGAGAAGCTGCCGCCGGCGCCGACGTCCGTGGCCAGGGCGACGTTGATCCCGTGGGCGCACGCGCGCTTTAGGCCGAACAGGCCGCTGCCCAGCAGCAGGTTGGAGGACGGGCAGAACGCGATCGAGGCGCCGGCCGTCGCCAGCCGGCCCATCGCCGCATCGTCGCAGTGGACGCAGTGGGCGAACACCGAGCGGCTTCCCACCAGGCCGTGCCGTTCGTAGACGGCGAGGTAGTCCCGGTCCTGCGGGAACAGCCGCGCCACCTCGGCGATCTCGGCCCTGTTCTCCGACATGTGGGTGTGCAGCAGCACGCCGTGATGCGCCGCCAGCACCTCGCCGGCCATCGCGAGCTGGGCGTCGGTGGAGGTCACCGCGAAGCGGGGCGTGACGGCGTAGCCCAGCCGTCCACGGCCATGCCACGCGCGGATCAGGGCCTCGGTGTCGGCGCGGCCGGTTTCGGCCGTATCGGTCAGGACCTCGGGCGCGTTGCGGTCCATCAGCACCTTGCCCGCGACCAGCCGCATGTTGCGCGCCAGCGCCGCCTCGAACAGCGCTTCGGCCGAGGTCCTGTGGACCGTGCAGAAGGCGAGGGCGCTCGTGGTCCCGTTGGCGAGCAGCTGGTCCAGGAACACCTGCGCCACCGCCTCGGCGTGGGCGCGGTCGGCGAAGGCCGCCTCGGCGGGGAAGGTGTGGGTGTTCAGCCAGTCCAGGAGTTGGGCGCCCCAGGCGGCGATCACGTCCACCTGCGGGAAGTGGACATGGGCGTCGACGAAGCCGGGGGTGATCAGCCGGCCGGGCAGGGCCTCCACCGGCGTCCGGCCCAGTCCCGGCGCGAGGTCATCGAAGGCGCCGAAGGCGGCGACGTGCCCGTCCTCCACCACCAGCAGCCCGTCGGGGTGGTAGGCGATCGCCTCCGGCCCGGCGCGCGATGGGGCGTCCAGCGCATGCAGCAGCGCGGCGCGATAGGCTTGGCGCCTCATCCGCGGACCGCGATCCGGTCGGCTTCGGGGATCACTCCGGCGCGTCCCCCGCCAGCTGCAGCAGCTCGGCGGCCACGGCCACGGCGATCACCGCCGGCGCCTTGCCCTTCAAGGTCGGGATGCCGATCGGGCAGGACAGCCGGGCGATCTGCGCTGCGCTGATCCCATCGTCCTTCAGCCGGTCCTCGAATCGGGCGCGCTTGGTCCGCGACCCGATCAGGCCGACATAGGCGAGGTCGTCCCGGCGCAGTGCGGCGCGGACCAGCCGGTAGTCCAGATCGTGGCTATGGGTGAATATCGCGACGAACGTCCCGGCCGGCGCGGCGTCGATGGCCTCCTCCAGCTCGTCGTCGCTCAGGATCGTCGCCCCGACGCCGCTCGCCTCGGGCCGCAGATCGTCGCGGCTGGCCAGCCAGTCCACATGGAACGGCAGGGGCTCCATCGCCCGCGCCACGGCCTGGCCCAGATGGCCGGCGCCGAAGATCGCCAGACGGGGAAGGGCGGGGCGGATCAGTTCGGACACGCGGCGGGCCTCGGGGAGCGGGATGCGCGGGCCGTCCGCCTCATCGGCGCCCGCCGCGCGGGCGCCGTCCAGAATTCGCCGGCCGGCGAGGAATTGCAACCGCGGCGGCTTGTTGCGACGGTGAGGCCTTCACGAAGTCGCCAAGCGGTAGGACATGCCCGAAAGCCCTCACACCAGCGACCTGGTCGGCCACGGCCAAGATCCGCCGCTGGGCTTCCGCACCTGCTACGTGGCGTTCGAGACCCGCGCCGAACCGCCGCTCACCGTCGCGGCCCGCCTGGACGTGCCGCTGGCCGCGGAGGGCGGGACCGCGCCGCGCGTCCCCGCGGTGGTGATCTGTCACGGCTCGGACGGGGTCGACGCGCGCGGCCGCTTCCACGCCCAGGCCCTCCACGCGGCCGGTTTCGCCACCCTCGAGCTCGACATGTGGTCGGCGCGGGGGACGGTCCGGGGCGCGCCCGGCCGGCCGAAGACCGTGCCCGAGACCCTGCCCGACGCCTTCGCCGCCTTGGCCTTCCTGGCCCGCCAGCCCGAGGTCGATCCTGAGCGCATCGCGATCATGGGCTTCTCCTGGGGCGGCGTGGTCAGCGTCCTGTCGGCCACCCGCCGCTACGCCGACGCCCTGGCCGAGCCGGGGACGCGTTTCGCGGCCCATGCCGCCTTCTATCCCGTGCTGTGGAGCTACAACCGGGCCCCCGGCCACGAGCTGCGCGGCCTGACCGGCGCGCCGGTGCTGATCCACGCCGGCGGCGCCGACGCCTACGACACCCCTGAGGTCTGCGACGCCTTCCTGGCCGGGCTCGATCCCGCAGACCGGGCGCATGTGGAACTGGTCGTCCATCCCGGCGCGACCCACGCCTTCGACCGCGACATGCCAGCCAAGACCATCCACGATCCCTACGCCCACAACGGCAAGGGCGGCGAGGTTCGGTTCGAATTCGATCCCGAGGCCGCCGGCGCCGCCCGCGCGCGGGTGGTCCAGGTCTTCCAGGGCGCGTTCCGCAGATGAGCCGTCGCGCCGCATTCCTTCGCGAGATGTTGGCCGTGCGCCTCGGCCGCAGTCGCTCGCCCGTCCACGGCGGTGGCGTGAGC
>JBKOYY010000187.1:0-39170 GCA_046725615.1 Pseudomonadota bacterium | reverse complement strand
GCCCTCACCGCCGAGAGCGCCGACCTGATGTACCACTGGCTGGTCCTGATCGCCGCCGCCGGTGTCAGCCTGGACGACGTCGCCGAAAGGCTGGAGGCCCGCGAGGGCACGTCGGGTCTCGCGGAGAAGGCCTCGCGGAAGACCTAGGTGTTCAGTCCCGCGGCCGGCGCTTGAGCGCCACGTAGAGGGCCCCGGCGCCGCCGTGGCGCTTATGGGCTTCCGAGATGCCGGCGACGATGTGGGAGAGGTGCGGGGAGCCCAGCCAGTCCGGTACGCGCTTCCGCAGCACTCCGTCGCCCTGGACGCCCTTGCCGGTGATCACCAGCACGGCGCGATAGCCTTCCTTCCACGACCGCTGCAGGAACCCCTCCAGCGCTGACAAAGCCCGGTCCTGCGTCAGTCCGTGCAGGTCGATCCGGGCGCCGATCTCCTCGCGTTCCCGGCTGATGCGGTGCTTGCGGTTGGGCTCGATCGGGTCGACGCCCTCCCGCAGGGCGCGGGCGAATTCACTGGCGCGGCGGGGCTCGATGCGCGCGGGAGCGTCGAGGGTCTGCGGCCTCGGCGTCTTGGGCGCGTTGCGGCCCGCCAGCGGATGGACCGTCCCGGCGACCAGGCCCCAGATCCGCAGTTCCTCGGGCTTCAGCGGCCGTTTCACGGCTTGGGAACCAGCCGCCAGAGCCGAAGCGCATGGCGCACCCGCCCGGCCTCGACGCCGGCCGCGTCGCCCTCGCCCAGGTAGAGGTCGGCCCGCACCTCGCCCTTTATGGCGCCGCCGGTGTCCAGCGCCGTGACCAGCCGGCGATAGGCCGAGAAGGCGCCCGCCAGCATCGGCGCCTGGGCGTCGATCCAGACCAGCTCGCCATAGGCGTGGAAGCCAGGGTCCACGGCGATGGCGCGGCCCTTGGGCAGCGGCACGTTCGCCGCGCCCAGGGGCGGCTTGCCATCGTCGGGGGCGAGCCGGAAGAAGGCGTAGCGCGGGTTCAGCCGCATCACCTCGTCGGCCGCCGGCCCGCGGTTGGCGGCGAGCCACTGGCGGATGGCCTCACCCGAGGTGTTGTCGCGGGCGAGCAGGCCGCGGTCGCGCATCGGATTGGCGACACCCACGAACGGCCGGCCGTTGTGCGCGGCGTACAGCGCCTTCATCCGGCGGCCGTCTTTGAACGTCAGTACGCCCGAGCCCTGGATCTGGAGGAAGAACAGCTCCTCTGGCCGCATCCAGGCCAGCGGCGCGGCCTCCGACGCCGCCTCGATGCCCGCACGGTCGGGGAAGGGTTCGCGCGTTCCGTCCGGAAGCCGCCGCAGCACGGCGCCGTTCTCGACCAGCAGGTCGGCCGGGCGGGGGCGGACGGGAGCGCTGAACTCGGCGTCGGGTCGGCTGCGCGCCGCGTACACCGGCGCGAAATAGGCGGTCAGCACGCCCTCGCCCGGCGCAGCCTCGGCTTCGAAGAACGCTTCGAGGAACGCCCGGCCAACGCCCGGGCCCTCGTCGCGAACGGCGCGCGCGCGGGCGCAAAGCTCCGCAAGGCCCGGATCCCTGGAGACCTGGCAGGTCGACCGCCAGGCGGCGAAGGCGGCGTCGTGGTCTTCCGCCGCCCACCCGGGGAGGGCGCTCAGCGGAATGCGCCGCGGTTCAGGCGCCGGCGGACGCGGCGCAGGGGCCTCGGGCCGGGGGAAACCGGGCGGGATCGGACCATGCTCGGCCGGCGTGGCGCAGGCCGCGAGGCCGAAGGCGGCCAGAAGGCCGGCCGCAACAATCCCCCCGCGCAATGGACCCTAGGCCTCGGCGGCGTCCACGTGGACCAGGGTCCAGTTCGGGTCACGGCTCTTCAGCCGGCGCTCAAAGGTCCACAGCTCGGCGGTGCGGCGGTCGTCAACGGCCTCGCCCTCGGGTCCCTTGGAGCGGCTGCGGAACTCGGCCAGGAAACGCACGGTCAGGCGGGCGAGGTCGCCAGAGACCACCTCGGCCTTGTCCACGTCGGCGCGCGGCGGCTGCAGGAACTCCACCCGCTCGGTGCGGCCCTCGGCGGCGCGCTGGTCGATCACCGCTTCGAAGCTCTCGAACACCTGTGGCGAGAGCAGGTTCTTCAGGGTGGCCTTGTCGCCCTCGGCGAAGCTCTGGACCACCATCTGGTAGGCGCTCTTCGCGCCGGCCAGGAATCCCGCCATGTCGAACGCCGGATCCTTGGCCTTCACCGCGGCGAGGCCTGTGAGTTCGACGCCATCGTCCGCCGGCTCGGCCATCCGGTCGATGGTGCGCGCGGCGGGGCCCATCACCTCGGCGGCGGGCCGTTCCTCGGGCTGGCGGCCCACGCGCCGGCCCAGCACCGAATAGAGCTGGTACAGCACGATCGCGGCGAGACCGGCGAAGATGATCAGTTCGAGCACTTGCAACGGCGGGCTTTCGGACAAGGCGGGTCTACATGGATCAGTTTACACCTGACGTCCCTATATAGTCCCCCGGAACGCCGCCGTCAGGGGCGGCGTTGCATCGCCGTGGGCGCCATGTTAGCCGCTCGACCCTGACGGGCGCGATGTCCGCGTCCCTTGCGAGAATTCCTCCCGACCATGACCGACATCGACGTTGGCGCCGGCGCGCCGCAGGCGCAGCCGCAAGAGCCCGGCATCCGCATCCTGGCCCAGTTCATCCGCGACCTGTCGATGGAGAACCCCCGGGCGCCCGACGCCCTGCGGCCCAGCCAGGACCAGCCGCAGATCGACCTCGGCGTGGAGATGAACGCCCGCGGTCGCGAGGACGGCCTGTTCGAGGTCGACCTGAAGCTCTCCGCCCGCGCCCAGCGCTCGGACGGGCCGCTGTTCCATGTCGAGCTGCTGTACGGCGGCGTCTTCGCCATCAGCGGCGTGCCGGCCGAGGAGATGGAGCCGGTGCTGCTGATCGAGTGCCCGCGCTATCTGTTCCCGTTCGCCCGCCGGATCATCGCCGAGGTCACGTCGGAGGGCGGCTTCCCGCCGTTCCTGCTGGATCCGATCGATTTCGCCGGCGTCTATGCCGCCCGCAAGGCGCAGGAAGACCCCAACGTCGGCCACGCCTGACGCGGGAAGGGCCGGCCCGGCGCCGGCCCGCCTTAGGGCTCAAAGCCCGAACTTGCCCCAGAGATCCTCGCCCTTCACCTTCTCGCGGATGAAGGCGGCGTGGATCGCGCGCTCCTCCTCGGTCGATCGGGGCGCGAGGGGGCGCGGCCGCTGGCCGTATTCGACGCGCGCCGCCACGGCGACCGCCTCGATCATCGAGGACGACGACAGCTCCAGCCGCCGCTCGCGCCCGCCCTTCAGCTCCAGATAGACCGCCGCCAGCAGCTTGGCGTCGATGAGCGCCCCGTGCTTCTCGCGCTCGCTGAGCGAGATCTTGAAGCGCTTGCAGAGCGCGTCGAGCGAGTTGTGCATCCCCGGGAAGCGCTGCTTGGCCAGGGCCAGGGTGTCGATCCACCGGTGCTCGGGGATCTCCTCGCGCCGGATGTTGGCCAGCTCCCAGTTCACGAAACCGCGGTCGAAGGCGGCGTTGTGGGCGATGATCGGCGCGTCGCCGATGAACTCCAGGAACGCCTCGACTACCTCAGGGTGTTCGAACCGGGGCTTGCCCTTCAGGAAAGCGGCCGACAGCCCGTGCACCTTCTCGGCCTCGGCCGGCATGTCGCGGCAGGGGTCGATGTAGACGTGGAAGCTGCGGCCGGTCGGCACGAAGCTCTCGATTTCCAGCGCCGCCAGTTCCACGAGACGGTCGCCCGACTTGGGGTCGAAGCCGGTGGTTTCGGTGTCGAGAACGATCTCACGCGCCATGGGCCAATCCATGCCCCGCTTCGCGGCGATCCTCAACCGCCGAAGCGCCGCAGGCCGGACGTTCAGACCACGTAATACACTGAAAATACGGACGTTTAGCGAGTTATGCCTTCTGTGTCCGTCGGTGTTTTCTGTGGGTCAATCCGCGGTCTTCCGCAGGTCGGCGATGATCGCCGTGACCTGTTCCCGCGCCGCCTCCAGGCCGCGGCCGGTGTCGACGACATAGTGGGCGCGGGCGCGCTTCTCGGCATCGGCCAGCTGCTGCTCGAGAATGGCGTCCAGCCGCTCCGGCGTCATGCCGGGCCGGGCCAGCACCCGTTCGCGCTGCATCTCGGGCGGGGCCGAGACGACGACCACCGCATGGACGTTCGCGTGGCCGCCGGTCTCGAACAGCAGCGGCACGTCCAGCACCACCATGTCGGCGCCGGCCTGCCTGGCGCCCTCGAAGAAGCCGATGCGGTCCTGGCCGACCAGCGGGTGAACGATGGCGTTGAGGCGCTTCAGTTCGTCGGGCTGGCCCAGCACGCGCTGGCGCAGCGCTTCGCGGTCGACCCGGCCGTCCTTGACGACGCCAGGAAAGGCCTCGCCGACGGGTCCGACCGCCGCGCCGCCCTCGTCGTACAGGTCATGCACGGCCGCATCGGCGTCGTAGACCGGGATGCCCGCCTCGCGGAACATGGCCGCCGTCGTCGACTTGCCCATGCCGATGGAGCCGGTGAGGCCGATCACCTTCATGCGTTCAGCGCCTCCAGCGCCAGGGCCCGCGCGTCGACGCTCGCCGGCGGCGCCTGCCCGAAGAAGTGTTGGAACGAGGGTATGGCCTGCTGGACCAGCATCTCGAGGCCGTCGACGGTCGGTCGCCCCAGCGCGCGGGCCTGGGCCAGGAGCGGGGTCTCCAGCGGCTTGTAGACCATGTCCATCACCACCGTGCTGGAATGGGTCAGCTCGAGCGGAACCTTCAGGTCGCCCGCGCCGTTCAGGCCCGCCGAGGTGGCGTTGATCACCGCCGTGGTCTGCTGCATCGCGCTGGCCCCATGGCTCAGCGGCAGCGGCGCCACCCTCGCGCCGAGATCCCGGGCGATGGCGTCGGCCTTGGCGAGGGTCCGGTTCAGCAGCCAGACCTTGGGCGCGCCGGCCTCCAGCAGGGCCGCGACGGCGCCCCGCGCCGCGCCGCCCGCGCCGATAACGGTGACCGGGCCGTTCAGGACGTCCCAGCCCGGGGCCTGGACGGCAAAGGCGCCGAGCAGGCCCTGGCCGTCGGTGTTGTCGGCAAGGATCTTTCCGTTGCGGTCGAAGACCAGGACGTTGGCCGCTCCGGCCCGGCGGGCCAGCGGCGTCGCCTGGTCGGAGACAGCCAGGGCGGCCTCCTTGAACGGGATGGTCACGTTGAGCCCGCGGATCGCCCCGCCGCGGAAGCCGTTCGCGAGCCGCTCGAACCCGAAGGCGTCGGGCGTGAACGGCACGTAGACCCCGTCGATCTCCGCCGCCGCCAGCCAGGCGTTGTGGATCAGCGGCGAGAGGGAATGGGTCACGGGCCGGCCCACGATGCCGGCGACGGTCGTCCTTCCGCTGATCATGACGCCAGCACCCCGTGGCGGCGGAAGAGGTCGAGCAGGCCCATGAGCGGCAGGCCGAGGATGGCGAAATAGTCGCCCTCGATCTTCGAGAAGAGCTGCGCGCCCGGCCCCTCGAGCCGGTAGCAGCCGACCGACCCCAGCGAGGCCGCGCCCTCCACCTTCAGATAGTCCTCGAGGAAATCGTCGGTGAAGTCGCGCATGGTCAGCCGGGCCGTCACCACCTCGCGCCAGATCGGCGCGCCATCCCGGGCCACCACGACCGCCGAGTGCAGCTTGTGAGTCTTGCCACGCAGGATCCGCAGCCGATCGCGCGCGGCGTCCAGGTCGGGCGCCTTGTCATAGAGCTGTCCGTCGAGGTCGAGCGTCTGGTCCGCCCCGATCACGAAGTCGGACCTTCCGCGGGACACCCTCAGCGCCTTGATCTCGGCCAGGGCGTCGGCGATGTCGCGCGGCGTGGCGCCCTCGGCGAGCAGGCCGGTCTTCACCGCGTCCTCGTCCACGCCTGCGACCAGCACTTCGTAGGGCACGGCCGCGCCGTCCAACACCGCCCGGCGCGCGGCGCTCTTGGAAGCCAGAATGATGCTCACCCCAGCACCTCGATCTGGCCGTGGCCCTTGTGAAAGAGGTTCAGCACCGCCGCGGCGGTCTCCTCCACGGAACGGCGGGTCACATCGATGGTGGGCCAGCCGTGGCGCTCATAGAGGCGGCGCGCCGCGATGATCTCCTCCCGCACCGCTTCCTGGTCGGTGTAGCTGGTGTCCCGGTTCTCCTTCAGGCTGAGGAGCCGGTTGCGGCGGATCTGGATCAGGCGGTCGGGCGAGATCAGCAGGCCGACGATCAGCGTGTTGCGGAGCTGCAGCAGTTTCTCGGGCAGCGGGCGGCCCGGCACCAGCGGGACGTTGGCCGCGCGCACGCCGCGGTGCGCCAGGTAGATGCAGGTCGGGGTCTTGCTCGTTCGCGAGACGCCCAGCAGCACCACGTCGGCCTGATCCAGGTCCTGCCCGCCCTGGCCGTCGTCGTGGCCGATGGCGTAGTTCAGGGCGTCCATCCGGTTGAAATAGTCGTTGTCGAGCCGCAGGTGCGCGCCGACCCGGCTGGTGGTGGCGGCGCCCAGGTAGCGCTGCATCGCGCTGACCAGCGGGTCGAGCGCCGGCAGGCAGGGCATGTCCATGCGCCGGCACCCTTCCTCCAGCGCCGCGCGCAGCTTGTCGTCGACGATGGTGTGCAGGACGATCCCCGGCGCCTCCTCGATGTCGCCCAACGCGCGGTCCAGCTGCCGCTGCGAGCGGACCAGGGCGTAGATGTGCTCGATCGGCAGGACGTTCTCGAACCGGGCGCATACGGCGCGCGCCATGGCGTTCAGCGTCTCGCCCGTGGAGTCCGACACAAGGTGGACGTGGAAGTAGGTCGCGAGCCGGGGCGGCTGGGAGTGGGGCAAGGGGACTCCGCAAAAAGACCTGGGGACAGTTCGGTGACTCTTCTCTTAGCGAAGCTGAACGCGGATGGGGATAGACGCCGCCGCGGAAGCCGCATCCGGCGAAGGTGTGGGAACACGAGGATGAAACACAGCGTTAACGCCTCATTAACCCCCAGGCTGGCGCCGCGGGGCGCCGGCGTACGCACAGGCCTGGGATGACCAGGTAGGGCCAGCGGAAGGGCCGGCGTTTTCCTCCCGTTTACTAAGAATTCCTTAACCCGCTCCGAGGGCTTGGCGGCTTCCCACGCAACTCACAGGGCGGGAAAACCGACGCGCGCGCCTTGGGACGAGCTGGGGATAAGCCGAGGACAGTCAAGGGATCGTCAAGGTTTTCCACGCCACCGACAGGCCCTGCTTCTCCTTCCATCGCCTTCTTCAAGATTCTTAAGAATGAAAGGAAGAAGGGCTGGGCAGGGCGAGGCTTGAGCCCCGCCGCGGGGCAGGCTTTAAGCGTTCCATGAGCGAGACCCCCCGCCTGCTTCGCGTGCTGTCCGGCGAGACCCTGGACCGCCCCCCGGTGTGGTTCATGCGCCAGGCCGGCCGGTCCTTGCCCGAGTACCGGGAGCTCCGGTCACGGGCGAAGGACTTCATCGCCTTCTGTTTCGATCCCGAGATGGCGTCGGAGGCCACCCTCCAGCCGATGCGGCGCTTCCCGATGGATGCGGCCATCGTCTTCGCGGACATCCTGCTGATCCCGTTGGCTCTGGGCCAGGACGTCTGGTTCGAGGCCGGCGAGGGTCCGCGCCTCGGTGCGCTCCCTCCGGTCGGCGCCCTGCAGGACGCGATCGAAGGCTCGACGGCGAAACTGGCCAACATCGGCGAGACCCTGCAGCGCGTGCGGGCCGAGCTGGAGCCCGAGCGGGCGCTGATCGGCTTCGCCGGCGCGCCATGGACGGTGGCCACGTACATGCTGGAGGGCCGGGGGTCTCAACGCGAGGCCGCCCGTCGCTACGCCTATGAGCATCCCGAGGCGCTGGACGCCCTGCTCGACGTGCTGGTCGAGGCGACGGCGCGTTACCTGGTGATGCAGGCGCGATCGGGCGCCCAGGCGCTGAAGCTGTTCGAGAGCTGGGCCGACAACCTGGCCGAGGACGTCTTCGAGCGGATTGTGATCCGTCCCCACGCCAGGATCGTGGAGAAAGTGCGGGCCGCCGGGGTCGACACGCCCTTCATCGGCTTTCCCCGCAGCGCCGGCGCCCTGGTGGACAACTACGCGGCCGCCGTGCCCGTGCAGGCCGTCGCGTTGGACACCCAGGCCAGCGCCGCGTTGGGACGGCGGATCCAGGCCGGCGGCAAGGCGGTCCAGGGTGCGCTGGACAACCTGCTGCTCCTCGCCGGGGGGCCCGGGCTGGACGCGCGGGTCGACCAACTGCTGGGGCAGTGGGGCGGGGGGCCCTACATTTTCAACCTGGGTCACGGCGTGATGCCGGATACGCCGGTCGAGCACATCGCCCGGGTGGTCGAACGGGTCACCGGCCAGAAGGTCCCGGCGTGAGCAGGCTGGCCGTCGTTCTCTTCAACCTGGGCGGCCCCGACAGCCTGAAGGCTGTGCGGCCGTTCCTGTTCAACCTGTTCCGGGACCCGGCGATCATCTCGCTGCCGGCCGTGGCGCGCTATCCCCTCGCGGCCCTGATCTCGACGACGCGGGACAAGTCGGCCCAGGCGAATTACGCCCAGATGGGCGGGCGCTCGCCGCTGCTGCCCGAGACCGAGGCCCAGGCGGCGGCGCTGGAGACCCGGCTTCGCGGCCAGGGCCTGGAGGCGAAGGTGTTCATCGCCATGAGGTACTGGACGCCGTTCACCCACGAAACCGCCAAGGCGGTGGCGGAGTACGCGCCGGACGAGATCGTCCTGCTGCCGCTCTATCCGCAGTTCTCCACGACCACGACCGGCTCGTCGCTGGGCGAATGGCGCCGGGTCTACAAGGGTCCGGGCCGCACGCGCGCTGTGGGCTGCTATCCCAACGCCCAGGGGGTGGCCGAGGCCTACGCCGCGGAGATCCGCAAGGTCTGGGAGGCTTGGCGCCGGCCGGAGCGGGACCAGAAGCCCGGCGACGTCCGCCTGCTGTTCTCGGCCCACGGCCTGCCGCAGAAGGTCGTCGACGGAGGCGACCCCTACGCCGCCCAGGTGGCTGCGACGGCGGCGGCCGTCGCGGCGCTGCTGCCCGAGTTCACCGACTGGCAGGTGTCGTACCAGAGTCGCGTCGGCCGCCTGAAATGGCTGGAGCCGTCAACCGAGGACGCGCTGCGGCAGGTGGCGGCGGACCGGAAAGGGGTGATCGTCTGCCCGATCGCCTTCGTCTCCGAGCATGTCGAGACGCTGGTCGAGCTGGACAGAGAGTATGGCGAGCTGGCCGAGCATCTGCAGGTTCATCCCTACCTCCGTGCGCGGACCCCGGGCGTGCAGCCCAGCTTCATCGGCGCGCTGGCCGAGGCGGTCGCCGAAGCCCTGGGCCGCGACGGCGTCGCGCCGTTCGGCCCCTGGCGATGCGGGGCGGAGCATGGCAAGTGCGCCTGCAGGGATGGGAGTGGGACATGAGCTGGCCGGAGTTCCTGAGCTACGACCTGCTGCGAGGGCTGCACATCATCGCTGTGCTCGCCTGGATGAGCGGCATGATGTACCTGCCGCGGCTCTACGCCTACCACACCGAGACCGCGCCTCCGGGCAGCGAGTTCGACGCGCACTTCCAGGTTTGGGAGCGCAAGCTGCTGCGCATCATCATCAACCCGGCCATGACCCTCACCTGGATCCTCGGGGTGACCCTGATCCTCTGGCACGTCTATGCCGCGCGGGAGGGCTGGGCGTTCCTCGCCCAGCCGTGGATGGCGGTGAAGCTGGCGGCGGTGATCTTCATGTCCGGCTGGCACGGGTTCCTCGCCGGTGCGCGCAAGAAGCTGGCGGCGGGTCAGCGGCCCAAGAGCGCCAAGTTCTGGCGCGCGACGAACGAGCTGCCCTTCCTGGCGGCGGTCGTCGCCGTGCTGGCGGTCACCCTGCAGTTCTGGGCCCGCTGATCGGGCGCTTGAACCCGAAGGGCGGAGCGCACATCTCCGCCTTGTCGGGAGCGGCGCCGCTTGACCCTGCCGGGCGGATGTGTTTCCGCTGGCCTACGCGTCGGTTCCCGGCGCGCCCCGCCTTTTCTCCGGCCCCGCGCTAGACAGCGCCGACCGCCGGCTCCCAGACGAACCACATCGGCGCTTACCTCCACAGGGGCGCCTACATCGACTTCCCGCCGCACTCGGACTCCGTCCGTGGGCGCGAAACACAAGCGAATCCAATGCAAGACGACACGCAAGACACCACCCCGCCCGGCGACGAGACGATCGAGACCGCAGCCGCCGAGACCGCGCCCGAGACGACGGGCGAAGCGGAAGACCAGGTCGCAGGCGGCGAGGCCGAAGGCGACGACGAACCCGAAGAACCGTCCCAGGCCGCCAAGGCGATCGCCGCCATGGGCCTGACCCGGATGAGCCTGCAGGAGCTGAAGGACAAGTCGCCGGCCGACCTGTTGGCCTTCGCCGAGCAGCTCGAGGTCGAGTCCGCGAACTCCATGCGCAAGCAGGACATGATGTTCGCGATCCTGAAGACCCTCGCGGAAGAGGGCGTCGAGATCGAGGGCTCGGGCACGCTGGAAGTGGTGCAGGACGGCTTCGGCTTCCTGCGCTCGCCGGAAGCCAACTACCTGCCGGGTCCGGATGACGTCTACGTCAGCCCCTCGCAGATCCGGAAGTTCGGCCTGCGGACGGGCGACACGGTGGTCGGCGCGGTGCGCGCCCCCAGGGAGGGCGAGCGCTACTTCGCCCTGGTGAACGTGCGCCAGATCAACTTCGAGGCGCCGGAGAACGTGCGCCACAAGGTGATGTTCGACAACTTGACGCCGCTCTATCCGAACGAGCGGCTGAAGATGGAGATCGACGACCCGACGCTGAAGGACCGTTCGGGCCGGGTCATCGACATCGTGGCGCCGCTCGGCAAGGGCCAGCGCTGCCTGATCACCGCGCCGCCGCGCGTCGGCAAGACGGTGATGCTGCAGAACATCGCCAAGTCGATCGAGACCAACCACCCCGAGTGCTACCTGATCGTCCTGCTGATCGACGAGCGCCCGGAAGAAGTCACCGACATGCAGCGCACGGTGAAGGGCGAGGTGATCTCCTCGACCTTCGACGAGCCGGCGACCCGCCACGTGCAGGTGGCCGAGATGGTGATCGAGAAGGCCAAGCGTCTGGTCGAGCACAAGCGCGACGTCGTGATCCTGCTCGACTCGGTCACCCGCCTCGGCCGGGCCTACAACACCGTCGTCCCGTCGTCTGGCAAGGTGCTGACCGGCGGTGTCGACGCCAACGCCCTGCAGCGCCCGAAGCGCTTCTTCGGCGCCGCGCGGAACATCGAGGAGGGCGGCTCGCTGACCATCATCGCCACCGCGCTGATCGACACCGGCAGCCGGATGGATGAAGTCATCTTCGAAGAGTTCAAGGGCACCGGTAACTCGGAAATCGTCCTGGACCGGAAGGTGGCCGACAAGCGGATCTATCCGGCCATCGACGTGCTGAAGTCGGGCACCCGGAAGGATGAGCTGATCACGCCGCCGGCAAACCTGCAGAAGACCTACATCCTGCGCCGGATTCTCTCGCCGATGGGCGCCCAGGACGCGATCGAGTTCCTGCTCGACAAGCTGCGGCAGTCCAAGAACAACGATGACTTCTTCCAGTCGATGAACACCTGACGGCGTTTGATAAAAGGCTGAACGATTTCAGGGGCTTGCGGAAACGCAGGCCCCTTTCGTTTGGAAAATCGGCCCTGTGGCGAAATAAGGCCGCGCGATCGACCTCAGTTACGCTTCGCTGCGCGACAAAGGGGGTTGCCCTCGGCCGAGAACGCGGCGATACGCGGCCCCCGGCTTGTCCGGCGCGGGCGTCGCTCAGGCGGCCGGTCCTGCATGCCCGGTCCGGCCGGGCTCACCCCCACCCCTGCGACAGTAAGACTCATAGCCATACCGGTATTACGAGCTTCGCTGTTTCACGTGAAACACTGCAATCCCAACACCGGTATGGCTTTGCGTCAGGGAATCAGCAGGCTGGCTCCCACCGTGCTGCGCGACTCCAGCGCCTCATGCGCCGCACGCGCATCGGCCAGGGCAAAGGTCTGACCGACCTCGACTTTCACCTTCCCAGACCGGATCATCTCGAACAGCGCGCCGGCGCTGGCGGCGAGTTCGTCCGGCGTGACGATGTAGTCGAAAAGGGTAGGCCGGGTCATGTAGAGCGACCCACCCTGCGCCAGCCGACCGGGGGCGAAGGGTGGCACGGGCCCGGAGGCGTTGCCGAAGGTCACGAACAGGCCCCGGCGCGCGAGGCTGCCGAGGGTGCCCTCGAAGGTGTCCTTTCCGACGGAGTCGTAAGCCACCGGCACGCCCTTGCCGCCGGTGATCCTGCGGACCTCGGCGGCCACGTCCTGCTCGCGGTAGAGAATGACATGGTCGGCGCCGAGCACGCGGGCCTTGGCGGCCTTGGCTTCGGACCCCACGGTGGCGATTACCTCGGCGCCAATGGCCTTGGCCCACTGCACCATGATCTGGCCGACGCCGCCGGCGGCGGCATGGACCAGGATCGTCTCGCCGGCCTTCACCGGGTAGGTCCGGCACAGAAGGGCTTCGACGGTCATGCCTTTTAGCAGCGAGCCGGCGGCCGTCCTGCTATCGACCCCCTCGGGAATACGGACCGCGCGGTCAGCGGCGACGACATTGGCCTCGGCATAGGCGCCGAAGCCGCCCGAGTAGGCCACCCGGTCGCCGACCTTCAGGCTGGTGACGCCCTCGCCGAGGGCCTCGACCACGCCCGCCGCTTCGCCACCCGGGATGCAGGGCAGCTTCACAGGGTAGAGGCCCGTGCGATGGTAGGTGTCGATGAAGTTGATGCCGATGGCCTCATGGCGCACCCGCACCTGGCCGGGCTTGGGCTCCGGGGTCTCGATCTCGACGAGTTCGAGGACCTCGGGGCCGCCGGTCTGTTCGAAGCGGACGGCGCGCATCAGCCGATCGTCCGCTGAAAGAACTGCAGGGTGCGGCCGCTCGCGAGCTTGGCGTCGGCTTCGTCATGATGCGCGCCGCCCGCTCGGGCGAAAGCATGGTCGCGGCCTTCGTAGACGTGGATCTCGACCTGGGGGTGGTCCTTCAGCGCCTGGAGGATCACCGCCTGCGCGTCCTTCGGCACGAACTGGTCCTCGGAGGCGATGTGCATGAGGAGCGGTCGGGTCAGCTTCTCGGCCTCGGCGACGCGGTTCTCGATGCCGACGCCATAGTAGGACACCGCCGCATCGGCGTCCGTGCGGGTCGCGGTCAGATAGGCGAGGAGCCCGCCCAGGCAGAAGCCGACCGCGCCGACCTTGCCGCTGCAGCCGGCGTCCGCCCGGATAGTCTTGATGGTGGCCTGGATGTCCCTCACCCCGGCGTCCACGTCGAAGGCGTTGAAGAGCTCGAAGGCCCGCTTCCACTCCGCCTCGGACTGGTCGGTGATGTCGATGCCCGGCTCGATCCGCCAGAAGAGGTCGGGGCAGATCGCCAGGTAGCCCTGGGCGGCGAGGCCGTCGGTGATGTCCCGCATCACCTGGTTCACCCCGAAGATCTCCTGGATCACCACCACGGCCGGCGCCTTGGCAGCGGCCGGCCGCGCCACATAGGCGGAGAAGTCGCCATCCGGCGTCGAAATGCTGATGCGCTCGCCCATCTTGGTCCTCGTACGGTTGATGCTTCGGGTGGGGGTACTAGCGCGAAACCTCGGCGCAAGCCCATATGGAAGCCGAGATTAGAGAGGGCCAGACGTCATGAAGATGACCATCGAGGTGGATTGCTCGCCGGAGGAAGCGCGGCGGTTCCTGGGGCTGCCGGACGTGAGCGGCCTGAACGAGCACCTCGTCAGCGAAATGAGCAAGCGCATCGACGCCAACATCAACATGCTGAACCCCGAGGAGTTCATGAAGAACTGGATGAGCGTCGGCGCCGGCGCCCAGGAACAGTTCCGCAAGTTCATGGAAGCGGCCACCACCACCCGCAAATGACCGACACCATCTACGCGCCGGCGACGGCCGCGGGCCGGGCGGCGGTCGCGGTGGTGCGGATCTCGGGGCCGCGGACCCGGCAGGCGGTCCGGACCCTCGCCGGGGGGGTCCCGCGGCCGCGCCGCGCGAGCCTGAAATCCCTACGCGGCCCGGATGGCGAGGAGATCGACCGGGCGCTCGTGCTCTTCTTCTCGGGCCCCGAGAGCTACACCGGCGAGGACGTCGCCGAGTTCCACGTGCACGGCGGGCCGTCGGTGGTCGGCGCGCTGCTGGAAAGCCTCGCCGCCCTGGGCCTGCGCCTCGCCGAGCCGGGGGAGTTCACGCGCCGCGCCTTCGAGCACGGCAAGCTGGATCTCGCCCAGGCGGAGGGCGTCGCCGACCTGATCGACGCAGAGACCGAAGCCCAGCGCCGGCAGGCGCTCGAGCAGCTTGGCGGCCGGTTGTCGGCGGTCCAGGCGCGCTGGAGCGAGGCCCTGCTGGAGGCCCTCGCCATGTTGGAGGCCGCGGTCGACTTCCCGGACGAGGAGGTGCCGCAGGACGTCGCCGGCCGGGCGCGGCCGGTGCTGGAGCGCCTGGTCGCCGAACTGGACGCCGCCGCGGCCGACGCCGAGCGGGGCGAGCGTGTGCGGGAGGGCTTCCGCATCGCCCTGATCGGCGCGCCGAACGCCGGCAAGAGCACCCTGCTGAACGCCCTGGCGGGCCGCGAGGCGGCGATCGTCACCGCCACGCCGGGCACCACCCGCGACATCATCGAGGTCCCGATGGTGCTGGCCGGGTACAAGGTCCTGCTGGCCGACACCGCCGGCCTGCGGGAGACGGGGGACGAGATCGAGGCCGAGGGCGTGCGGCGGGCCCGGGCCTGGGCGGCAGGCGCGGACCTACGGCTCTGGCTGGTCGATGGCTCGGCCGACGAGACCCCCGCGGTCCCCATGGAACTGCGGCGGGGGGATCTTTGCCTCGTGACCAAGCGGGACGCGCCGGTCGGTGGGGCCGGAGCCTGGGCCGCCCAGCAGGCGCGGCGCCTTGAGATGTCGGTCGCCGAATTCACCGCCCGTGGCCCGGGGGATCTCTCTTGGCTGAAAGCGACGCTGGCCGAGCGCGTGGTCGAATGCCTGGCGGGCGCCGAGTCCCCTGCCGCGACGCGGCTGCGCCACCAGGAACTCCTGTCCGAGGCCGGCGACCGCCTCCGCTCGGCGCTCGGTCATGAGGAATATCTTGAATTGGCGGCGGAGGACGTCCGCCTCGCCGCCCGCGCCCTCGACCGGATCACCGGCCGCATCGATCCGGAACAGGTGTTGGGACGGATCTTCTCGACGTTCTGCATCGGGAAGTGACCGCCCGGAGTCCCTGTTTCACGTGAAACCCGGCCGGCTTTCGACTATATGCGCCCGGTCATGAGCAACTCCTGGGACGTCATCGTCATCGGCGGAGGCCACGCCGGCTGCGAGGCCGCGGCCGCCTCGGCGCGCTTCGGCGCGCGCACGCTGCTGCTCACCCATAAGCTCGAGACCATCGGGGAGATGAGCTGCAACCCGGCCATCGGTGGCCTGGGCAAGGGACACCTCGTGCGCGAGATCGACGCCCTGGACGGCGTCATGGGCCGCCTGGCCGACCGGTCCGGCATCCAGTTCCGGATGCTCAACCGGTCGAAGGGCGCCGCGGTGCGCGGCCCGCGCAGCCAGATCGACCGCAAGCTCTATCGGGAGGCGATGCAGGCCGAGCTTGCCGCCACCCCGAACCTGACCCTTCAGGCCGAGGCGGTCGAGGACCTGCTGGTCCGGGACGGCCGTGTGGCCGGCGTCGTCGGCGCGAGCGGCGCAGAGTATCCCGCCGGCCGGGTCGTGCTGACCACCGGCACCTTCCTGAAGGGGATCATCCACCTCGGCGAGCAGCGGATCCCTGCCGGCCGGGTGGGCGACGCCCCCGCCATCGGCCTGTCGGACCGGCTCTATAGTCTGGGCCTGTCCATGGGTCGCCTGAAGACCGGGACCCCGGCGCGACTGGACGGCTCGACCATCGCCTGGGATCGCTTGGAGATGCAGGACGCCGACGCCGAGCCGATCCCGTTCTCGTTCCTTACGGACAAGATCACGGTCCCGCAGATCCAGTGCGGGATCACCTACACGACCGAGGAGACGCACCGGATCATCGCCGAACGGCTCAGCGAGAGCGCGGTCTATGGCGGCCGGATCTCGGGCCGCGGGCCGCGCTATTGCCCTTCGATCGAGGACAAGGTCGTCCGCTTCCGCGACAAGACCAGCCACCAGATCTTCCTGGAGCCCGAGGGCCTGGACGACGACACGGTCTATCCCAACGGGATCTCCACCTCGGTCTCGGCCGAGACCCAGGACCTGTTCCTGAGGACAATTCCCGGCCTCGAGCAGGTGCGGGTGAAACGCCACGGCTATGCGATCGAATACGACTACGTCGACCCGCGCGAGCTCTATCCGAGCCTGGAGGCCAAGCGCCTGCCAGGCCTGTACCTGGCCGGCCAGATCAACGGCACCACGGGCTACGAGGAGGCGGGCGCCCAGGGGCTGGTCGCCGGCCTGAACGCGGCGCGCTCGGCTTCGGGCGCTGATCCGGCGCAGTTCGCCCGGGACGAGGCCTATATCGGCGTGCTGATCGACGACCTCGTCACCCGCGGGGTTACCGAGCCCTATCGGATGTTCACCAGCCGGGCCGAGTTCCGCCTGACCCTGCGCGCCGACAACGCCGACCAGCGCCTGACGGCCAGGGGCGTCGACCTGGGTGTCGTGGGCTCCGGGCGGGCAGGGGCGTTCCACGTGAAACGCCAGGCGCTGGACGAGGCCCGCCGGCTGTCCGAGGACCTGTCTATGACGCCGGCTGAGGCGCAGAAGCACGGCTTGCCCGTCAAGGCCGATGGCCAGCGACGCAGCCTGGTGCAGCTCCTGGCCTATCCGACCATCGCCTTCGAAGACCTCGCGCGCATCTGGCCGCAGATCGGCGGCTGGAGTCCGGCGGTGCGCGAGCAGGTGGAGATCGACGCGGCCTACTCCGGCTACCTCGACCGGCAGGCTGCGGACGCCGAAGCCTTCCGGCGGGATGAAGACCTCCGCCTGCCGGCCGAGCTGGACTACGGCGCCATCGGCGGTCTTTCCAACGAGGTTCGGGAGAAGCTCGCCACCGTGCGCCCGCTGACCCTTGGCCAGGCCGCCCGGATCGAAGGCGTGACGCCCGGCGCGCTCACGGCCCTGCTGGCCCATGTCCGACGTCGCGCGGCCTGAGGTGAAGGTCACCGACGCCACCTCGTTCGCCGCCGCCAGTGGCGCGACGCCGGAGCAGGTCGCGGACCTGACCCGCTTCCTCGAGATGCTGGCGGCCGGCAACGCGGTGATGAACCTGGTCGGCCCGGCGACGATTCCCGACTTCTGGAACCGTCATGCCTGGGACTCTGCCCAGCTCCTCAAGCTGGCGCCGGAGGCGAAGACCTGGGCCGACCTCGGCGCCGGCGCGGGTTTCCCGGGGCTCGTGCTGGCGATCCTCGGCAAGGGCCGCGAGGGCTTCCACGTCCACCTCGTGGAGAGCATGGCCAAGCGCTGCCGGTTCCTCTCGGACGTCGTCCGTGAGCTGGACCTGCCGGCCACGGTCCACAACGACAGGGCGGAAAACCTGAAGCTGCCTGTGGACATCGTCACCGCACGGGCTTGTGCGCCGCTACACAGACTGTTGGGGTATGCCCAGCCATACTTCCGCCTGGGCGCGACCGGACTCTTGCTCAAGGGTCAAGATGTTGCGGCAGACATAGAAGAAGCTACAAGATTTTGGGACTTTGAGGCGGAGACGGTTCCGTCGGCGAGCGACGATCGGGGGCGCATCGTGCGTGTGAGGAGGCTGGGACGTGCCCGGAAGGTCTGACCCGGCCCTACGCGTGCTGGTCGTCGCCAATCAGAAGGGCGGCGTCGGCAAGACGACCACGGCGATCAACCTGGGCACCGCCCTCGCCGCCGTGGGCGAAAAGGTGCTGCTGATCGACAGCGACCCCCAGGGCAACGCCTCCACGGGCCTGGGCGTCGGCCGCGCCCTGCGCAAGAAGACCCTCTACGACGTGCTGATGGGCGAGGAGTCGGTGTCGGACGCCGTGGTGAAGACCTCGGTGCCGGGCCTCGACCTGATTCCGTCCGACCCGGACCTCTCGGGCGTGGAGCTGGAATTGGGTCAGCAGGCCCGCCGCTCGTTCAAGCTGCGCGACGCCCTGGCCCCGCTGCGCGATGGCCGCAGCTACTCCTATGTGCTCATCGACTGCCCGCCGTCGCTGAACCTGCTGACGGTCAACGCCATGGCCGCCGCCGACGCGGTGCTGGTGCCGCTGCAGTGCGAGTTCTTCGCCCTGGAGGGCCTGTCCCAGCTCATGCGGACCATCGACCTGGTGCGCGGGAGCCTCAATCCGGCGCTGGAGCTGCAGGGCGTGGTCCTGACCATGTACGACCGGCGCAACAGCCTCTCGGAACAGGTGGCCAGCGACGTGCGCGCCCACTTCGGCGAGGCGGTCTACCAGACGGTCATTCCGCGCAACGTGCGGGTCTCGGAAGCCCCGTCCTTCGGCAAGCCTGCGCTGGTCTACGACCTGAAGTGCGCCGGCAGCCAAGCCTATCTGAAGCTGGCCCGGGAAGTGGTGCTGCGCGAGCGCAAGCGGCGCGCGCGCTCGGAACTGGAAGTGAGCTGAACATGGCGGAGAACCGCAGGGGCCTGGGCCGCGGCCTGTCGGCGCTGCTCGGCGAGGCCGAGGAGATCAACCACGCCGTCGACCCCGCCGAGGGCGTGCGCGAAATCCCGATCGAGCTGATCCACCGCAACCCGGACCAGCCGCGCCGCCACTTCGATCCGGAAGAGATCGCCGACCTCGAGCGGTCGATCCGCGACAAGGGCATCCTGCAGCCGATCCTCGTGCGGCCGTCTCCGAAGACCGCCGGCGAGTTCGAGATCGTCGCCGGCGAGCGCCGCTGGCGCGCGGCGCAGCAGGCGGGGATGACGGCCATCCCGGCGCTGGTGCGGACTCTGGACGACGACCGGGCCTACGAGATCGCCATCGTCGAGAACGTCCAGCGGACCGACCTCAACCCGCTGGAAGAGGCCCAGGCTTACGCGACCCTCGTCAGTCGCTTCGGCCACACCCAGGACCAGATCGCCCAGGCCATCGGCAAGAGCCGCAGCCACGTGGCGAACACCCTGCGACTGGCCCAGCTGCCCGAGGGCGTCCAGGCCCACGTCCTTGCCGGACGGCTGACCGCCGGTCACGCCCGCGCGCTGCTGACCGCGGACAACGCCGAGGCCCTGGCCGACCAGGTGGTCCGCGAAGGCCTGTCGGTGCGGGAGACCGAAGCCCTGGCCCGCGGCGAGAAAGCCCCGGCGGCGAAGAAGACCTCCGGACCCCGCGCCAAGGCCAAGGACGCCGATACCGAGGCGCTGGAAGCCGACCTCGAGGACGCCCTGGGCCTGTCGGTCGACATCGCCGACCGCGGCGGCGTCGGCGAGGTGCGGATCAAGTACGCGACCCTGGAACAGCTCGACGAGATCTGCCGGCGGCTGACGCGGCAGTAGGGGTCAGAGCCCCAGGCGACGCGCCCGGCCTGCGATGGTCAGGGCGAGGCGCTCGGCGATCAGCCGGTCGGGAGAGCCGGCGGTCTTGCAGGCGCGGTCGGCGGCCAGCACCTCGGGCTGGATGCGGTCCAGTTCGTCCAGATTCCAGGCGCGGGCCTGGCGCAGGAACTCGCGCTCCTGCTTCCAGAAGACGCCGCTGGCCTTGGCGGCCTCCTGCAGCCCGGCGCCGGCCTTGGCGAGCGTGAGCGTGCGGCGCAGCTTGCCGAGGTGCATCCCGATGGCCCGGACGGCGGCGGGACCGGACTCGCCTTCCTGGGCCGCCCGGCGCAGGCCTGCCTGGGCCTCACCGAGCCGCCCGCCGAAGGCGTCGGCGGCGGCGTCGAACAGCGAGGCTTCGGGTTCGACTCCCAGGAATGGCTCCAGGTCGGCGGGCGTCGCGACAATCCCGCTGCCCGGGCCGAGGTAGAGGGCGAGGCGCTCGATCTCCTGGCGCGCCACGCCGCGTTCGCGGGGCAGGCGGGCGACGAAGATCTGGAGGGCGTCGGCGTTCAGCGAGACTTGGTCCCGGGCCAGAACCTCGCGCACCAGCCGCGCGACGTCGCCGGGCTCGTCCTCGTAGCAGGGGATGGCCGCGGCGGCCTGGGCCTTCTCGGCGACCTTGCGGAGGGCCGAGTCCTTCTTCAGGTCGCCGGCCTCGATGAGGAAGAAGGCGTCCGGGTTGAGCTCGCCCTTGGCGTGCCGTTCCAGCGCCTCGGCCGCCAGCTTGTCGACGGCGGGTTTCTCGGCGGTGAGGCGCAAGCGCACGAGCCGCCGGCCGCCCATCAGCGACTGGGCCGCCAGCTCGCCCTCCAGGCGGCCGCCATCGTCCGACAGGTCCTGCTCGGTGAGCTGGGCCACGTCGAAGGGGTCGTCGGGGTTGGGAACCACCCGGGCGGCCAGGGCGTGACCGCGATCGCGCACAACGCCCATGTCCCGGCCGAAGATCAGCGCGGCGCGGACGGCCGGGTCGGGCTTGCCGAGGAAGCGCTCGATGTCCGGCCGCTTGCTGAGGATCACGTCGGCCTACCGGGCGGCCACCTTGGCCCCGTTCGCGAGCCAGACCGCCAGCTCCATCTCGATCCGTCGGGCGGCCTCCTGGGCGGCGCGGTCCTGGGCGTCCTGCTGGGCGCTGATCGAGGCATAGGGCTGGTCGGCCGAGTCGTAGGTCAGCTCGACCCGCACCTGGCCCCGCTTGGCCACGGTGCGGCCCGGCAGCTCCATCAGGGCGTAGGTCGCCGTCAGCACGTATTCGTAGCGCGTGGCGACGTTGTCGATCCGCACGCCGCGGGGATAGCGCGCCTCGCCCAGGCTGAGGTCCATGGCGTACTTGGGCGCCGCGCCGTGATCCTTGGCGAAGGTGTCATCGAGGTGCTGGCGGATCAGGTAACCGGTCCGCCCACTGGGCGCGTTCACCTGGATCGCCGCGAGGTTCTTCACCACCTCGGGCTGGGCGTACAGCGGCTGGAACCCGGCGCAGCCGCCGAGAGCCAGCGTGGCGGCCAGCGCCGCGAGGGTGACGAGCGTCCTCATGCGGCCACGATATTCACGATCCGGTCCTTCACCACAATGATCTTGCGGATCGTCAGGCCGTCCAGCTTGGCGGCGATCTCGGGGTCGGCAAGGACCAGCTTCTCCACATCGGCCGGCTCGGCGCCCGCCGGGGCGACGATCTCGCCGCGGCGCTTGCCGTTGACCTGAACGGGCAGAACCTTGGTGGCGTCCTCGGTCAGGGCCGGGTCGAACTCGGGCCAGGGAGCCTGGACGACCATGCCTTCGCCGCCGATCCGCGCCCAGCATTCCTCGGCCAGGTGCGGCGTGAACGGCGCGACCAGCCGCGCGAAGGCCGACAGGGCCTCCTGGCGGGCGGCCAGGACGGCCGGCGAAGCGCCCTTGGCGGGGTTGGCCTTCAAGAGGTTCAGGAACTCGTACAGGCGCGCGATGCCCGAGTTGAAGCGGAAAGTGTCGATCGCCTCGGTCACCTGCTTCACCAGCTTGTGGGTGGCGCGCCGCAGCTCCGCATCGGGCTCGGCGTCGACCTTGCCCTCCGGCTGGCTGTCGAATTCGTCCCAGACCCGGTTCACGAAGCGCCAGGAGCCCTGAACGCCGCCGGTGGTCCACTGCACGTCACGCTCGGCCGGGCTGTCGCTCAGCACGAACAGACGCGCGGCGTCCACGCCGTAGACCTCGAAGATCTCCTCGGGGGCCACGGTGTTCTTCTTGGACTTGGACATCTTCTCGATGTCGCCGATCACCACCGGCTCGCCGCCGGCGATCAGCACCGCGCGACGGGTATTGCCCTCGGCGGTGATCTCCACGTCCTTGGGCTCGACCCATTCGCCGTTCTGCCGACGATAGGTCTCGTGGGTGACCATGCCTTGCGTGAACAGGCCGGCGAACGGCTCGCGCACCGACAGCTGGCCCACGTCGGCCAGGGCCTTGGTGATGAAGCGGGCGTACAGCAGGTGCAGCACCGCGTGCTCGATGCCGCCGATGTACTGGTCGACAGGCAGCCAGTAGTCCGCGTCCTCCTTGCTGATCGGCTCGGGGACGTGCGGGTTGGCGAAGCGGGCGAAGTACCAGGAGCTGTCCACGAAGGTGTCCAGCGTGTCGGTCTCGCGCGTCGCCGCGCCGCCGCACTTCGGGCAGGTGACGTGCTTCCAGGTCGGATGCCGCTCCAGCGCGTTGCCCGACTTGCCGAACTCGATATCGGCCGGGTGGGTGACCGGCAGCTGGTCCTTCGGCACCGGAACCACGCCGCAGGCGGGGCAGTGGACGACAGGGATCGGGCAGCCCCAGGCGCGCTGGCGCGAGACGCCCCAGTCGCGCAGGCGGAACACCGTCGCGCCGTCGCCATCGCCCTGCGCCTCGATCCGTGCGATGGCCTCGGCCTTGGCCGCCTCGATGTCCAGGCCGTCCAGGAACTGCGAGTGATAGATGGTCCCCGGGCCGGTGTAGGCCTCGGTCCCGACGTCGAACGTCGCCGGGTCCTCGCCGGGCGGCAGCACCACCGGCTTAACGGGCAGGCCGTACTTGCGGCAGAAGTCCAGGTCGCGCTGGTCGTGGGCCGGGCAGGCGAAGATCGCGCCCGTGCCGTAATCCATCAGGATGAAGTTCGCGATCCAGACCGGCAGCTCCCAGGTCGGGTCGAACGGGTGCTTCACCTTCAGGCCCGTATCGTAGCCCTTCTTCTCGGCCGTCTCGATCTCGGCCTCGGTGGCCGCACCCTTGCGGCACTCCTCGATGAAGGCGGCGGCCTTGGGATCGCGCGCGGCGACCTGGGCGGCCAGCGGGTGGTCGGCGGCGATGCCGACGAAGCTGGCCCCGAACAGGGTGTCGGGACGGGTGGTGTAGACCTCCAGCCCTTCGGGTGAGGCGCCGCTGCCGGCGAAGTGGAACCGGAACTTCAGCCCCTTGGAGCGGCCGATCCAGTTCTCCTGCATCACGCGGACCTTCTCGGGCCAGCGGTCCAGGGTCTTCAGGTCGTCGGTCAACTGGTCGGCGTAGTCGGTGATCCGCATGGACCACTGGTTCAGCTTGCGCTTCTCGACCGGCGCGCCCGAGCGCCAGCCCTTGCCGTCGACCACCTGCTCGTTGGCCAACACGGTCTGGTCGACCGGGTCCCAGTTGACGACGCTTTCCTTGCGATAGACCAGGCCGCGCTCGAACAGGTCCAGGAACCAGGCCTGCTGCTTGCCGTAGTAGTCGACGTCGCAGGTCGCGAACTCGCGCGACCAGTCGATCGACAGGCCCAGTTGTTTCAGCTCGTCCCGCATGCGGGCGATGTTGTCGTAGGTCCAGCCCTTGGGATCGACCCCGCGCTCCATGGCGGCGTTTTCCGCGGGCAGGCCGAAGGCGTCCCAGCCCATGGGATGCAGGACCGAGTAGCCCCGGGCGCGCTTGAAGCGGGCGATGACGTCGCCCATCGAGTAATTGCGCACATGGCCCATGTGCAGGCGTCCCGACGGGTACGGGAACATCTCCAGCACGTAGTACTTGGGCTTGGTGCGGTCGGCGACGGCCTTGAAGGCGTCGGCGTCGGTCCACGCCTTACGCCACTTGGGCTCGGTCTCTTTGGGATTGTATCGCTTGTTCTGGGGGGCCATGAGCGGGCCTTTGGACTGGAGTTGGACTTCCGGTCAACGGCCTTGGGACATCACGGCGCGTCGACTGACGAACGGTTCCCCCGAAGGAGGGCGCCGACCTGGGCCGGCGCCGGGCGGGTCAGCCCTTGATGTTCGAAAGTCGAAGCTGGCGCGCGCGGGTCAGGATCGAGTTCTCGATGTCCGTTTCCGTCTGGCCGGCGGTCGGCTGGTCGACCCAGTTCCCGGAGGCGTCGCGAACCTGCTTGAAGACCGCCACGTTCAGGCCGTCGGCGCGCAGGCGCGAATCCAGGATGTAGACGGTGCACTTGAAGCGCTCGTCCGGCTTTTCCGGGTTGGTGTACCAGTCGGTGACGATCACGCCGCCATAAGGGTCCGCCGACTGCAGCGGCATGAAGGACAGCGTGTCCAGCGTCGCCCGCCACAGGTAGCCGTTCACGCCGATGGCGGCGGCGTTCTCGCCCGAGGGACGGACGTTGGACTTGCCGCCGAAGGGCCGCGGCACGCTGCCACACGCCGAAACGGCGAAGGCGCTCAGCGCCACGGCCGCGATCGTCAGGCCACGCATCCGGTTACCGCGCACAAACGGCATATCTGTCCGTCTCCATAGATTTCCGCGGCGCGACGCGCCACGGCGCCGCCCCGCGCCGGCTGCCTCTATAACAATGCGCTGTAAGGCGCCAAACAGGAATCGCGTGGCGCGTGCGCCACAGATTTCGGCGAACTAGGTTACCGGGGCCCCGCGGGGACCGAGTCCCGTTGACCTGGAAAATCCGGCGCCCTTAATCGGATCGAAATCGCGAAGCTGTGCATTGAGCATGGGTCGCAGGTTGTGACCGTCGGGACTATATAGGGCTGTGATGTCCATCCGCCGCACGAGCGCCGTGATTGCTGCAGCCGCGCTGATGAGCGCGGCGGCCGCTTCCGCGCAGGCGGCCGACAAGGCTCCGCGTCCCGTCGACTTCACGGTCAAGTCCGAGCCGGCGCTGCTGACGCCCAACGCGGGCCGGACGATGAAGTACGACGCCAGCAAGGGCCGCTTCGGCTTCACCCTCAACATCCAGCAGCCGACCGAGCGCCCGACCACGGGCAACGACGTCCAGGCCGGCGCCTACTTCCGCCTGACCCCCTCGCTGCGTGTTGGCGGCTCGGTGGCCCTGGGGGAGCAGGAACTGACCCCGCGCGCCAATCAGGCCCGCCCCGCCGACACCCCGAAGGTGCGGCTGGAGTCGACGTTCAAGTTCTAGCGCCGACGTCTAGGGCGCCAGCCCCTCCACTGCCGCCAGACCCACGAGGCCCGCGTCCAGCAGACGGCGGGCCGTTTTGTTGTTGATCCCCCCGAGGGCATAGGCCGGTCGGCCCGCCGCGCGAACCCGGGCGGCAAGGCGGATGGGGCCGAGGGCGCGGACGCTGGCGGCGGAGGGGCTCTGCGAGGGCAGGGCGACCGAGAGCACGACAGCGTCCGCAAGGCTCGCTTTCGCCGCGGCGAGGGAATGGGCGGCGCTGGTGACGATCCAGCCTGGGTGGGCGCGCTTCAGCGCTGGGGCCAGGCGCGCCAGGCGCTCAGGCAGGTGGACGCCGTCGGCGCCGATCCGGGCCGCAAGGGCGGCGTCCTGGCCGATCAGCAGCTTCAAGCCTCGCGCCCGGGCGATGGCCTCGAGCCGCCGGGCCTGCGCCTCGGCGTCCGCCGCGCCGAAATGGCGGTAGACGATGGCTGCGCCGCGAGGCAGCCGCGCGGCCACGGCCGCTGGATCGGGCGTCCGCCGGGGGTCGGTGAAGAACAGCAACGCCGGCAAAGGCTTCCGGAGCCGTCGCCGGGCCGGTAGAAGCCGGGCCGTCCGCTGCAAGGTCCAGAACCCGGAAATGAGCGCCCCTCCAGAAGCCTACGCCGACGTGGTGGCCCGGATCGCCCGCGCCGCGCAAGCCGCCGGCCGAGATCCGGCCGCGATCACCCTGGTCGCCGTGTCGAAGCAGCAGCCGTGGGAAGCCATCGAGCCGGTGCTGGACGCCGGCCAGACCGTGTTCGGCGAGAACCGGGTGCAGGAGGCCATGGCCCGCTGGGGCGAGCGGTCGCGCAATCCGGCCCTGGCGGGGCTGACCCTGCACCTGATCGGACCGCTGCAGTCCAACAAGGCCAAGGAGGCCGTGGCCTTCTTCGACGTCATCGAGACGGTCGATCGCGAGAAGCTGGCCCGCGCCCTGGCGGACGAGATTCGCAAGCAGGGCCGCACGCCTCGGCTCTACATCCAGGTGAACACGGGCGAGGAGCCGCAGAAGGCCGGGGTTTCGCCCGCGGAGGCCGACGCCTTCATCGCGCTGTGCCGGGATGCGCTGGGCCTGTCGATCGAGGGCCTGATGTGCATCCCGCCGGCCGACGAGCCGCCCGGTCCGCACTTCGCCCTGCTGCGGGAGATCGCGCGGCGGAACGGCCTGTCGAGGCTGTCCATGGGCATGAGCGGCGACTTCGAGACGGCGATCCGGTTCGGCGCCACCAGCGTCCGCGTGGGCTCGGCGGTGTTCGGGGCGCGAAGCTAGAGGGCCCGGATCTCGACCGCGTCGCCGGGGCGGGCCTCTTCCAGCAGCGCCTCGAGGTCGGTGCGCTCGACGGCGATGCAGCCGTGGGTGGGCGGGTAGCCCGGCTTGCACAGGTGCAGGAAGATCGCCGACCCGAGGCCGGGGACCGGCGGGTCGTCGTTGTGCCCCAGAACGACGACGATGTCGTAGACGCCGTCATCCCGCCACAGCCGCTCGGCGCTCGCCGGATAGGGCAGCTTGACGTGGCGGTTGTACGCCGGGTCCGCCGGGTCGTCGCACCACCCGTCGTCCTCGTCCATGGCGTGGACCCTGAATTCGGTCGCGGGCGGCGGACCGCGGTCGGGCCGGTACCACACCTCGCGGATCGGCCAGACGCCGGCGGGCGAGGCCAGGTCGCCCTCGCGTTTCTCGGCCGCGGGCTTCACGCCTGCGGGGCCCAGGGCGCAGCGCGCCTTGCGCTCGCCCAGGTCCAGCCAGCCGTCGGATGTGGCGGTGAAGATCACGGGTGGATCAAATCCCTTTGGCGCGAACGGCCCATATGGTGTTTGTTGCCCAACATGGCTCAACGCAAGACCCTCCTCATCGTCGACGACGACCAGGACCTTCGCGGGGCGATCGCCGAGCAGCTGCAGGCCGAGGGCTTCGAGACGGTGGAAGCGCCCACCGCCGGCGAAGGCGTCCGCCTGGCGCGCGAGGCGAAGCCCGACCTCGTGCTGCTCGACGTGGACCTCCCGGACATGGACGGCCGCGACGCCTGCGCCCGCATGCGCCAGGACGGCGTCACGGCGCCAGTGATCATGCTGACCGCGGCGGACACGGATGACGACACGGTCCGCGGCCTCGACGCCGGGGCGAACGACTACGTCACCAAGCCCTACAAGTTCGCCGTGCTGCTGGCCCGCATCCGCGTGCAGCTCCGCGACTACGAGCACTCGGAGGGCGCGGTCTTCCGACTGGGCGTCTACGAGTTCCGGCCGGCCGCCAAGATGCTGGTGGACGAGAAGGGCAAGAAGATCCGTCTCACCGAGAAAGAGACCAACATCCTGAAGTACCTCTACCGGGCCGGCGAGAAGGCCGTCAGCCGAGAGGAACTGCTGGCCGAGGTCTGGGGCTACAACGCCGGGGTGACCACCCACACCCTGGAGACCCACGTCTATCGCCTGCGCCAGAAGATCGAGCCCGATCCGGCCAACGCCCGCCTGCTGCTGACCGAGCAGGGCGGCTACCGGCTGGCGCCGTAGCTAGAGCACCAGGTCCGCGCTGACCGGGGCGTGGTCGCTGGGGCGCTCCCAGGCGCGCACGTCGTCGTGGATGCGGGTGGCGGGCGCGCCCAGGCGCCAGGCGGCGTCCCGCAGGCCGGGGGTGATGAGGATGTGGTCCAGCCGAAGGCCACGGTTCGACTGGCGGAAGTCGGCCGCCCGGTAGCTCCACCACGAGGCCAGCTTCGAGGGCTCCGGCGTCGCGGCGCGGGTCACGTCGATCAGGCTGCCGGCCTTTTCCATGGCCCGGAACGCCTCGATCTCGACGGGCGTGTGGCTGACGATCTTCGACATGTACTTGTGGTTCCAGACGTCGAATTCGCCCGGCGCCACATTGAGATCGCCGACGACCGCCAGCGGCGCCTTGGGATCGCGCTTCGCGAGCTCGGCGGTGAGTTTCTCGTAGAAGTCCAGCTTGTGGTCGAACTTGGGGTTCAGCTCGCGGTCGGGCGTGTCGCCGCCGGCAGGGATGTAGAAGTTGTGGATCTCGACCCCGGCGATGGTCCCGCCGACGCAGCGGGCGTGCTTCTCGCGGCAGACGTCCAGGGGCGGGGCGTCCTCGATCGGCAGGCGCGAGGCTATGGCCACCCCGTGCCAGCCCTTCTGCCCGGCGATCTTCAGGTAGGGCAGGCCCATCTCCTTGAAGGCGTTCACCGGGAACTCGCCCTCGCGGCACTTGATCTCCTGCATGCACAGGACATCGGGAGCCTGCTCGGCCACGAAGCGCGCGGCCTGTTCGGCGCGCAGGCGGACGGAGTTGACGTTCCAGGTGCAGAGGCGGAGGCGCATGGGCTTTCTCTAGGGCCGCTCGGCGCCCGAAACCAAGCCCGATCAAAGAAAGGCCCGGACGCTATGGCGAGCGTCCGGGCCGTATGAGTCGTCTCTCATGCCGCCGCCGGGAGGGGATAGGTTCCGGCACGGTGTCCGCCGACGCGACGCACGCGCCAGCAGCGTAGTGACAATATCGCCACAGTACGACAGTTTGTCAAAGGCATTCGACAGCAGCGCTTGCGTGTGCTTTCAAGAACACACCTGACCCTGCGTCAGGTCTTGCCGCGGCCCACGTTCTTCGGCCGCGGGTCCTTCAGCACGAACAGCGAGCGGTCGAGGCCCGAGGCCCGCTCCAGGCCGCGAAGCTGCACCTGGGTCGGCCGACCCTGGGCGTCGGTCACGGTCCAGCCCGCCAGGCTCACGGGATTGTCGCGGAACGTCAGGGTGATCTGGCCCGCGGTCTCCTTCTTCCCGTCGCGCGCGGTGATCGAGAAGCCGTCGGCCATCCTCGCCACGCGGGTGATGGTCACGCCGCGGTCGAGGCGGATGGTGCGCGCCAGGAACAGCGACAGCGGGGTCGCCGATAGCGGGTACTGGTCGAAGGTCTTGAGACGCTTGTCCTGCACCGAGACCACGCCGCCGTCCGAGACGACCAGCAGCCCCGAGGGCGGGTCATACGCGAATCGCGCCTTGCCCGGGCGCTTCAGGAAAAGCTGGCCGGTGGTGGCGCGGCCGCGGCCGTCGGTCTGGACGAAGCGCGCCTGGGCCTCGGTCAGCCCTTCGAGATAGGCGACAGCCCGGTCCACCAGCGCCTTGTCGGCGGCCGGCAGCGGGCTCTGCGCCAAGGCCGGGCCCGCCAGCGGGGCGGCGGCGAGGGCGAGGGTCAGGCTGCGGCGGGTGAGGGTCATGCTTGCTCCGTAACGTGCGAACGTCCTATCGCGCCAGGGCGGCGGCAATAGGGCCGGGAGAAGGCGTGGCAACGCCGAGCCGCCGGAGGACGTTCCGATGGGGATGATCGAGGACCTGGAGCGGCGCATGGCCGAGGCGGCCGAGGCCGGCGATTTCGAGACCGCCGCCCTGCTGCGCGACGCTATCGCCCGGATCCGCTCGGGCGAGTCGGGCCTGCGCGAGCAGCAACCGGGCCGCATGGGTCTCGGCTCCAGCCAGGAACGCTACGTCGGCGCGGACCGGAAGAAGGCCCTGCCGAAGAAGCCGGACCCGATGACCAGCGGCCACAAGCCGGGCGGGCGGCGGAGCCGTTGAGCGCCTAGGGCGCGGCGCTGACCAGGATCTCGCGCTTGCCGGCGTGGTTGGCGGGGCCGACGACGCCTTCCTGCTCCATTCGCTCCATCAGAGAGGCAGCGCGGTTGTAGCCGATCTGCAGGCGGCGCTGGATGTAGCTGGTGGAGGCCTTGCCGTCGCGGGTGACCACGGCCACCGCGCGGTCGTAGAGGTCGTTGCTCTCCTCGCCGCCGCCGAGGCCCAGGTCGCCCTCCTCGCCATCCTCGTCGCCGCCCGCGGTGACCTCATCGAGGTAGCTAGGCGTCCCCTGGTCGCGCAGGAACTTCGCCACCGCCTCGACCTCGCCGTCCGAGACGAACGGGCCGTGCAGGCGGGTGATGCGGCCGCCGCCGGCCATGTAGAGCATGTCGCCCTGGCCCAGGAGCTGCTCGGCGCCCTGCTCGCCGAGGATGGTGCGGCTGTCGATCTTGGAGGTGACCTGGAAGCTGATCCGGGTCGGGAAGTTGGCCTTGATGGTGCCGGTGATGACGTCCACCGATGGGCGTTGGGTGGCCATGATCAGGTGGATGCCGGCGGCGCGGGCCATCTGGGCCAGGCGCTGGACCGCGCCCTCGATGTCCTTGCCGGCTACCATCATCAGGTCGGCCACCTCGTCGATGATGACCACGAGGTACGGCATCGGTTCGGGGCGGATCTTCTCGCTCTCGAAGATCGGTCGGCCCGCGTCGTCGAAGCCGGTCTGGACGGTGCGCTCGAAGTGCTCGCCCTTGCTGAGGGCCTCGCGGGCGCGCTCGTTGTAGCTGGCGATGTTGCGCACGCCGATCTTGGACATCCGCCGGTAGCGGTCCTCCATCTCGCGCACGGTCCACTTCAGGGCGACGATGGCCTTCTTGGGGTCGGTCACAACCGGCGCCAGCAGGTGCGGGATGCCGTCGTAGACGCTGAGTTCCAGCATCTTCGGGTCGATCATGATCAACCGGCACTGCTCGGGCGGCAGGCGGTAGAGGATCGACAGGATCATGGCGTTGACGCCGACCGACTTGCCCGAGCCGGTGGTGCCGGCGATCAGCAGGTGGGGCATCTTGGCGAGGTCGGCGATGTAGGGCTCGCCGCCGATGGTCTCGCCCAGCACGACGGGCACCACCTGGCTGCCGCGTTCGTACTCGGCGGAGGCGAGGAGCTCGCGCAGGTAGACCGTCTCGCGCCGCTGGTTCGGCAGTTCGATGCCGATGGCGTTGCGGCCCGGCACCACCGAGACGCGGGCCGAGGCTACGCTCATGGAGCGGGCGATGTCGTCGGCCAAGGCCACGACGCGCGCCGACTTCACGCCCGCGGCCGGGACGAGTTCGTACAGGGTGACGACCGGGCCGGGGCGAATCTGGTCCACCTGGCCGCGCACGCCGAACTCGGCCAGCACGCTCTCCAGGAGCTGGGCGTTCTGGCGCAGGGCGCCCTCGTCGTACTGGGCGGCCCGGGCGGGGGCCTTGGTCAGCATGGCCAGCTCGGGAAGCTGGAAGCCGCCCTCCTGGGCGAAGGCGAAGGTGGCCTGCGCCTCCTTCTGTTCACGCCCGCTCTCCTTCGGCGCCGGCTTGGGCGCCTTGACCGTCAGCACCGGGGCGTCGGGCGCCGGGGTCGTGGTCGGGACCGGCGCCGGTTCCGGCGCATCGAGGGCGGCGTCGCTCACCACCGGCTCGCCGCGCTTGCGGCGGGCGACCTTGGCGGCCGCGACGGGCTCGGGGGCGGCGGCCACCAGCCTCGGTTTGGGCCGCAGGGCGTGGCTGACGGTGTCGGCGAGCCGCCGCAGGTCGAGGCGCGACAGGCCCAGGGCGTAGCCGTAGGCGACGAGGCCGGCCAGGGTCAGAAGGCCGCCCCCGATCGCCTGCCCGGCCGGGATGCGCGCATAGCCGATCAGACCCGCCAGGCCGCCCAGCAGGGCGTCGCCCCAGAATCCGCCCAGGCCCTTGGCCAGCGGCCAGGCGGCGGGCGTCGGGGCCCAGGCCAGGGCGCCGGCGAGCGCCAAAACGCCCAGGGCCCCCGCGCCGGCCCGCAGGCGCAGCCGCAGCCGGCTGGCGTCGGGCTCGGGGTCAGCGACGCGGGCGAGGCCGCAGGTGACGAGCAGCAGCGCCGCGAGACCTGCAGCGACGCCGAGCGACTGGATGCCGATGTCGGCCAGCACCGCCCCCGCCCCGCCCAGCACGTTGTGCGGCGCGGCCGGACCGGCGGCGTTGAGACTGGGATCGGCCGGGCTGTAGGTGGCGAAGGCCGCGGCGAGGGCCACGCCCAGCGCCGCCACCAGGCCGCCGCGCAGCCGCGCAGTCGCCGGATGGCTCCAGGCGAGCCTCGCGATGTGGAGGACGAGCTCCCCGCCGGTTTTCCGCGCCGCCCGCGCCATGCGCCCAAGGTCTCCGAAAGTGATCACGCCCTGTTTGCGGCAGGGACCGTTAATCGGGCGTTTACCGTGATTTCCCGGACCCGAGATCGCACTTCCGTGCGGCCCGGCGGCGCACTAGGTTGCGCGCATGAACTGGTCCATGCCCCGCCCCGTGCTGCAGGTCGTCGCCGCCGGCGTCGTGGTTGCGTCGCTGGGGTCGTTTGCGCTGGGCGTGGCGACGGCGCCGTCACGCGGCCGCCTGCCGGGCGAACGGCTGGGCGGAGAGAGCGCCGCCGTCCTCGAGGCCACCGAGGCCCAGCCCCTGGTCGATGAGCGCATCCAGGGCGCCGCGGTCGAGGAGCTGACTGCAGAGGAGAAGGCCGCCCTCGAAGCCGAGAAGAAAGCTAAGGCCGAAGCCGCCCTGCTCGCCAAGGCCGAGGCCGACAAGGGCGCGCCCGCCGGCCCCGAAGCCGCCGCCGTGTCCGGCGCCGCGCCGGCCGACAAGATCGGCGAGGTCATCCAGCAGCAGGCCGCCGCCCCGCCGCCCCCGCCGCCGAAGGTGGAAGAGCCCGTCTTCTGACGCGCGCCCTGCGCGACGCGCCCCCCATTTCCACAGTGCCCCTCAGCCTCTAGAACCGCGCCCATGTCAGAACCCAAACGCGGCTGGTTCCAGAGGCTCACCCAAGGCCTCACCAAGTCCTCGAAGCAGATGGGCGACCAGATCGCCCAGGTCTTCACCGCCAAGGCGCCGCTCGACCAGGCCAAGCTGGACGAGCTGGAAGAGATGCTGATCGAGGCCGACCTTGGCCCGCACTCGGCCGCGCGCATCACCGAACGCTTCGCCGCCGAGAAGTTCGGCAAGGACGTGGACGAGCGCGAGATCCGCGAGGCCCTCTCGACGGCCATCGGCGAGGAGCTGTCGTCGCGCGAGGGCCGCTTCGACCCGCTCTCCGGGCCGCGGCCGTACATCGTGCTGTTCATCGGCGTGAATGGCTCGGGCAAGACCACCACCCTCGGCAAGATCGCCACCGACCTGCGCCGGCGCGGCGCCAAGGTGCTGGTGGTGGCCGGCGACACCTTCCGCGCCGCTGCGGTCGAACAGCTGAAGATCTGGGCAGAGCGCGCCGGCGCCGATTTCCTGGGCCGTCCGACGGGATCCGACGCTGCGGGCCTGGCGTTCGACGCCGTGCAGAAGGCGAAGGACGAAGGCTACGACGTGGTGCTGATCGACACCGCCGGCCGCCTGCAGAACAAGGCCGGCCTGATGGAGGAGCTGCTGAAGATCATCCGCGTGGTGAAGAAGGTGGACCCCGACGCGCCGCACGAGACCTTGCTGGTGCTCGACGCCACCGTCGGGCGCAACGCCCTGGCGCAGGAGAACATCTTCGGCAACCAGATCGGCGTCACCGGCATCGTCATGACCAAGCTGGACGGCACCGCCCGCGGCGGCGTCCTCGTGCCCGTCGCCCAGGCTTCGGACAGCCCCATCAAGCTGGTCGGGGTCGGCGAGGGCGTCGACGACCTGCAATCCTTCGACGCGCGCGCCTTCGCCCGCTCGCTCGTCGGCCTCGAGGAGTCCGCGCGATGAGCGCCGAGAGCCGCCGTCACTGGGTCCGCTGGTTCGTGGACTATGCGCCGCTCGTGGCGTTCCTGATCGCCTATCTGCTCCTGCGCGACCTGCAGAAGGCGACCTGGGCCCTCGTCGTCGGCTCGGCCGCGGCGCTCGCGGTGGGCTTCGGGGTCGAGAAGCGGATCGCGCCCCTGCCGCTGATCGCCGGCGGCGCGGGCCTGGCCTTCGGGGCCGCGTCGATCTTCTTCCACGATCCGCGCATCCTGAAGGTCAAGCCGACGATCATGAACGCAGCCTTCGGCCTCATCATGCTGGTGGGACTCTTGATGCGGAAACACCCGCTGAAGCTGGTGCTGGGGGACGCGTTCCAGATGCCGGAGACGGCCTGGCGCACCCTGACCATCAACTACATGCTGCTGTTCTTCGGCCTCGCGGCCCTGAACGAGGTGGTCTGGCGCACCCAGCCCGACGGCGTCTGGGTGCTGTTCCGCTTCCCGGGCCTGATGGTGCTGACGCTGCTGTTCACCCTGACGCAGGTCCCGATGCTGATGCGATACGCCAAGGCCGAGGATCTGCCGCCGCCACCCACGGAATAGCCGGCTGCTTCGGCTAGCGGGGGAAGGTGACGTTGGTGGGCCGCAGGTGGGGCGTCGCCAGGCGCTGGTAGTCCGGATCCGGCAGACCGCCGACGATGAGGCCCAGGATCGCCGGCCCGTCCAGGGTCGCCGGCGGGGGCTCGCCGTAGAGCTGGCGCCAGAGGGCGGCAGCCTCTTCGTAGATGCGATCTTCCCGTCCCATGGTCCCAATGTCCGCTGGTCGCAGGTAAAAGCCGCGAAGCGTGTAGGGCGTTCCCGGATAAATTGTAGTTAATTTGGGAGCTTAGCCGCGCGAGATGCGCGACTGGCTCAAACGCGGATGTCGAGCAGCGAGCCGGGGCGCAGGATCTTCTGCGGCGGTTCGTCAGAAGGCGGGGCGGCCTGAAGCGTGCGCTGGACCGCGGCGGGCGCGGCGGCGGCCGGGGCCGCGGCGGTAGTTCTGGCCGGTCCGGCGGCGCCTTGCGCCTGGCTGAGCGCCGCCTGGAAGAACGCCCGCTGGGCCGCCAGCTTTCCGGCGTCCTGGCGCTCGCCCCCGGACAGGGTGGACGGCGGCAGCATGTTGGGACGGATGGGGTTCACGGGCGGCGCGACATGGTTAACGGACGGGTCTCAACCTGCCCCGGCTTGCTCAACGCAAGGTTAACGCGCCAGCTTGGCCAGGCGTTCGGCGTCGGCCTCAGTCAGGGGACCGGTGTGCTTGGCCAGCACCTTGCCGTCGCGGCCGATCACATAGGTCTCGGGCACGCCGGTGACGCCGAACTCCACGCCGGCCCGCCCGTCCCGGTCGACCAGGGCCTGGGCGAACGGATTGCCCAGTCGCGCCAGGAAGGCCTGGCTGTTGGGCGGGGCGTCCTTGTAGGCCACGCCTACGATCCGGACGCCGCGTCCCTTCAGGCCCATCAGCACCGGATGCTCGATCTCGCACGGAGCGCACCACGAGGCGAAGAAGTTGACCACCATCGGCCCCTCGGCCGCCGCGGCGCGGATCGAGACGGGCGTCCCCTCCTTGAGGGTCGGCAGCGACAGGTCGGGCACGGGCTTGCCCACCAGCGCCTGGGGCTGGACCTGGGGGTCACGCTTCAGGGCGTAGAAGTAGAAGAGGCCGCCCAGCGCCACGAGCGCGATCAGCGGCAGCGCGGCCAGCCAGCGGCTCAAGCGTCCCGGCTCCGCTGGCCGCTCAGCTCCTCGTACCGCCGCCGCCAGCGCCGGGCGTGGCTCAGCGAGAACGCCAGCATGGCGGCGAACACCACCCCGGTGACGATGAACGAGGGGACGATGAACTCGGCGTACTTGAAGTCGAACATGCTCAGCCCCGCGCCGCGCGGACAGCGGCCGCCTCAGCCTTGCGCCGCCAGACTTCGCCGCGGATTCGGACCAGCCACAGCGAGCCGAAGGCCGACATGTAGGCGAGGCCCATGATCAGCAGCGGCCAGAGGAACACCGGGGCCAGCGTCGGGCCGTCGGCGCGGAACACCGACGCGCCCTGGTGCAGGGTGTTCCACCAGTCGACACTGTACTTGACGATGGGCAGGTTGATCGCGCCCACCAGCGCCAGGATCGCCGCAGCCCGCGCCGCCTTGGCCTCGTCGTCCAGCGAGGCGCGCAGGGCGATGTAGGCCAGGTAGAGCAGGAACAGCACCAGCACCGAGGTCAGGCGCGCATCCCAGACCCAGTAGGCGCCCCACATCGGCCGACCCCAGAGGGATCCGGTCACCAGGGCGAGGAAGGTGAAGGCCGCCCCCAGCGGCGCCGCGGCCTGGGCCGCGCAGTCGGCCAGGGCGTGCCGGAAGATCAGCGACAGGAAGCTCGCCACCGCCAGGCAGACGTAGACGAACATCGACAGCCACGCGGCCGGCACGTGGATGAACATGATGCGGACCGTCTGGCCCTGCTGATAGTCGTCGGGCGCGGTGAAGCCGAGATAGAGACCGACCACGGCGAGCACGATGGCGATCACGCCGAACATCGGCGCAGCCCAGCGCGAAAACGCCATGAAGCGGTCGGGGTTCGACAGGAAGGCGGGCGCCCAGCTCATGCCAAGGCCATAGAGTCCGCGCGCCCGCCCGGCAAGGTCAGAGGCCGTCGTGCGGCGGCTTCGGCGGCTTCGGCGGTTCCGGCGGCTGGGGCGGAGGCGGGGGCGCGGGGGGCATGGGCATGGCGTGGGCCATGTGCATGGGATGCGGCATCATCATCGGCCCCATGCTGGGCCCGACCATCATCAGCATCGGCAGGGCGTCGAACGCCTTCTGCTGCCTGGCGTCGAGCTGGCCGTAGAAGGTGCGGATGGCCGCGATCCGGCGGCTGGCCGCCGCTTGCTGGTCGGCGAGGCGCGCCTGCATCTCGTCGAGCCGCTGGAGTGTCGTGCGCTGGGTGTCGCGGTCGAGCTTCACCATGTGATCGCGCCGCTCGCCGTCGGCCGGCTTCGTCGCCTCGAGGAAAGCCTTCAGCGCGGGCTCCTGTTCGGGGCGCAGCTGGAGGATGTCCTTGAGGTGCTCGGCGTGGCCGCCGCCGCGGCTGACGAAGACCTCGCCGCCGCGTCCGTCGGAGCGGTAGACGCGGATCTCGCGGCGCTCCTGTCGCGGGCCTTCGTCGCGCCGGGCCGCGGCCTGGCTGTCGGCGGCGGCTTCGCGCTCGGCGTCGGCGGGGCCGGCGGCGATGGCGGCGCCGGCGGAGAGGATGAGGGCGGCTCCGGCCAGGAGCCAGGTCTTGGGCGTCGACATCTGTCGTTCGTCTCCCGTGTCTGCGGTTCCCTTCGAGCGCCAAGCTCGGCCGCAGCATGGGGCGGAAAAACGGCGGTCGGCATTAAGCTTTCTTCATGTGCCTCCGACGGACGGACGAGGCATAGGGCCCAGCTTCGAGGAGACCCGTTCGATGCTTGCTGCCCTGTTCGCCGCCGCGGCCGTCGCCGCCGCGCCCGCCCCCGCGACGGCCCCCGCCGCGCCTGCCGCCACCGCCGCCATGGACCCTGCGGCCGTGAAGGCGATCGAGGCCGTCGCCTATGACTATGTCGACGGCCAGCTCGAGGGGGATCCGGCCCGCGTCGCCCGCAGCCTGCACCCCGACCTCGCCAAGCGCGCCGTCCGCAACGGCGGCGACGCCGACGAGACCCTCGCCCTGCGCCGGATGACCAAGGACGAACTGGTCGACCTGACCCGCCAGGGCGTGCTGAAGACGCCGCGCGAGCAGTGGAACCGCTCGGTCCGGGTCCTGGACATCACCGGCAACGCCGCCGTGGCGCGGGTCGAGACGCCCTGGTTCGTGGACTACTTCCACCTCGGCCGGTTCGGCGAGCGCTGGGTGATCGTCAACGCGCTCTGGTACCCGAAGCCGCGGAGCTAGCTCAGCGCATTGCGACAGGCGGCGGCCATGGCGATCGGCCCCAACGCGACCGCCGCCGCCGCATAGGCGCCCAGCAGGGCGAAGCCACTGGTCCAGGTGAGGCCGCTGGCGAAGGCGTCGAGCGCGCCGCCGCCGAAGATCACCGGCGGCACGAACAGCGGCAGGACGATCACCGCCGTCAGCAGTCCGCCGCGCCGGGCGCCCAGGCTGAGCGCCGCGCCGATACCGCCCACGAAGGCGAAGGCGATCCCACCCAGCAGGGCGCAGGCGAACACCAGCGGCGCGAGCGCGGGCGAAGCTCCCAATCCGATCGCGGCCACGGGCGCGGCCAGCGCCAGCGGCGCGCCGGTAGCCAGCCACTGGCCCAGGCACTTCACGAAGCAGGTCAGCTCCAGCGGCGTCGAAGAGAGCATCAGCAGGTCCAGCGCGCCGTCCTCGTAGTCGCGCTCGAACAGGCGCTCCAGCGACAGCAGCGAGGCGAGCGCGAGCGCGACCCAGGCCGCGCCGGGCGCGATGGCCGCCAGCCGTTCGGGCTCGGGTCCAATGGCCAGGGGAAGGAAGGTGGCGACGCCTGCATAGAAGCCGACCGCCACCAGCGGCCCGCCGCCGCGCCCCCAGGCGAGGGCGATCTCTCGGGACAGCAATGCGCCCAGGCGGCTCATGCGGCGAGCTCCAGGCTGAAAGTCGGCAGAGGGAGCGGGTCGTGAACCGCGGCCAGGATCAGGCCGCCGCCGTCGATGTGCCGGCGCATCAGGCCGCCGAACGCCTCGCGCCAGCGCGCATCGAGGGGACTCAGCGGCTCGTCAAGCAGCCACAGCGGGCGCGGCGCTGCGAGCAGGCGCGCCATCGCCAGCCGGCGACGCTGGCCTGCCGACAGGCGGCGCACCTCAAGGTCCAGCAGCGGGACGAGCTCCAGTTCCTGGGCCGCGTCCTTGGCCGAGGCGGCCGTTCCGCCGCACCAGCCTGTCCAGAAATCCAGTTCCTCCCGCGCCGTCCGGGCGGGCTTCAGGCCATCGGCGTGGCCGACGAAGTGCAGCCCCTCGCCCCGCGCGTCCAGCGGGTCCAGGCCGCCGAAGCCGATCTCGCCGGCCTCCAGGCGCACCAGCCCGGCCACCGCGCGCAACAGGCTGGTCTTGCCCGAACCGTTGGGTCCGGTCAGCGCGCAGGCCTGCCCGGCCTCGAGCGCGAGCGACACGCCCTCGAACAGCAGACGCCCGCCCCGGCGGATCGCCGCGTCCCTGATCAGAAGCTCCGAAATCAAGCGGCCACCGCAAGCTTTTGAGAAGCGGCGCCGTCGGGCGCATGGACGGCGCGGAAGCCGGGAGCTATGAAGCGGCGGCCGCCGCAGCCGGAGGGGACCAACGCCGCGCGGGGACGAACGCTGTGTGTCCGTCTCTGATTGAGCGCGCGAACCGTCCAGGGTGTGTTAGCGGCAGGGAACAGAGAAAGGATCTCCCCTCATGGCGTCTGTCGACAGCCTGAAGACCCGCCGCCTGCTGACGGTGGGTGACAGGACCTACGCTTACTACAGCCTCCCGGCCGCCGAGGAAGCCGGTCTTTCCGGCATTTCGCGCCTGCCGATCTCGATGAAGGTCCTGCTGGAGAACCTGCTCCGCAACGAGGACAACGACACGGTCCAGGTCGAGGACCTGAAGGCAGTGGCCGCCTGGCTGCAGAACAAGGGCTCGGTGGAGCACGAGATCAGCTTCCGCCCGGCGCGGGTGCTGATGCAGGACTTCACCGGGGTTCCGGCGGTGGTGGACCTGGCCGCCATGCGCGACGCCATGACCAAGCTCGGCGCCGACCCCGAGAAGATCAACCCGCTGAACCCGGTCGACCTCGTGATCGACCACTCGGTGATGATCGACTACTTCGGCACCCCCAAGG
>JBKOYY010000132.1:0-9596 GCA_046725615.1 Pseudomonadota bacterium | reverse complement strand
AGCTGGACAAGAACGTGCTGGCCTCCCTGGTCCCGATCCGCTCGGGCTCGACCTACCAGGACGAGGCGATCGAGCAGGCGACCGACGCGCTGACCTTCGCCGCCGGCGCGGCGGGCTTCGCCTTCGTGGACGTGCGGCCGCGCTACACTCCGGATCGGGAGAAGGGCGTCGTCGACGTGACGTTCCAGGTCCGCGAGGGCCCGCGCGTCTACGTCGACCGGATCGACATCGTCGGCAACACCCAGACGCTGGACTACGTGATCCGTCGCGAGATGAGCGTGGTGGAGGGCGACGCCTACAACCGGGCCCTGGTGGACCGTTCCAAGCGGCAGATCCGCGCGCTCGGCTTCTTCAAGGACGTCGAGATCGCCGAGGTCCCCGGATCGGCGCCTGACCGCACCGCCCTGCAGGTGAAGGTCGAGGAGCAGCCGACGGGCGAGCTCTCGTTCAGCGCCGGCTACTCGTCGGTCGACCAGCTCGTGCTCGACCTCGGGATCTCGCAACGGAATTTCCGCGGCCGGGGCCAGGACGTTCGGGCGCGGGTGTCGGTCGGTTCGCTGCGCCAGCAGCTGGACTTCTCGTTCACCGAGCCGCGCTTCCTGAACCGGGATGTGGCCGCAGGCATCGACGTCTACGGCTACCGCTACGACCTGTCGGAGTATTCGGCCTACAAGACCGAGACCTATGGCTTCACCCTGCGAGCGGGCTTCCCGCTCAGCATCGATAGCCGGGGCCAGGTGCGCTACACCCTGCGCCAGGACGACATCAAGATCGACAGCTTCTACTGCGACCCGTCGCAGGGCGCGTTGCTGTCGACGGCGCTGTGCGGTCAGGTCGGCAAGAACCTGACCTCGCTGGTGGGCTATGGCGCGCGCCTCGACCGCCGGAACGACTACCTGAACCCGACCCGCGGCTTCTACGTCGACTTCAACCAGGACGTCGCCGGCCTGGGTGGCGACGTGAACTACGTCCGCACCGACCTGGAGGCGGCGTGGTTCCACGGCTTCACCAAGGACTTCATCTTCTCGGCCACGGGGTCGGCTGGCTACGTGACCGGCTGGGGCGGCGACAGCGTCCGGATCAACGACCGCTACTACAAGGGCGGCCTGAGCTTCCGGGGCTTCGAGACCGCCGGCATCGGCCCGCGCGACCTGAGCTTCGGTCGCACCGACGCCCTGGGCGGCAAGGCCTATGCGATCGGCACGCTCGAGCTGACGGTTCCGACGTTCCTGCCCGAGCAATACGGCATCAAGGCCGCGCTGTTCAGCGACGTCGGTACGCTGGGCAAGCTGGACAAGCGGGACAAGACCTACCAGCCGGGCGAGGTGGACTGCCTGAACCCGACAAAGGTCAGCCCGACCGATCCGACGCAGACGGTTCCCAACTACGCCACGCCGGGCACGCGCAACACCTGCATCCGGGACGACCTGTCGCTCCGGGCTTCGGCCGGCGTCAGCATCTTCTGGAAGTCCCCGATGGGCCCGATCCGGTTCGATTTCAGCCGTGTTTTGGCCAAGGAAGATTACGATCGGGAAGAAACCTTCCGGTTCTCCACTTCAACTAGGTTCTAGGAAACATGACCCTCAAGACCTTCGCCGTGGCCGGCTGCGCCGTGGCCGTCGCGCTCTCCGGCGCGACCTCTGCCTTCGCCCAGGCGCCCGCCGCTCCAGCGGCCGCCGCGCCGCAGGTGACCCACGGCGCGCCGATCCCTGGCCTGTGCGTGGTGTCCATCGAGAACGCCATCGGGGCCTCGACCGTCGGCAAGTACGTGAACACCCGCCTGCAGCAGCTCGTCGGCCAGGTGAACGCCGAGCTGAGCGCCGAGCGCACGGCGATCGACAATGACGCCAAGGCGCTGGAAGGCCAGCGGGCGACCCTGGACCAGAACGCCCTGGAACAGCGCGCCGCGGCCCTGCAGGTCCGCGCCAACGCGCTCCAGCGCAAGGCGCAGCTTCGCGATCGGGAGATCCAGGCGACTGAGCAGAAGGCGTTCAATCGCGTCGGGACCGAGATGGAGCCCCTGATCCGCCAGGCCTACCAGGCCAAGGCCTGCTCGATGCTGGTGAACCGCAACTCGATCATCCTGGGCAACCCGGCTTCGGACATCACCCAGCAAGTGGTGACGGCGCTGAACGCCAAGATCACCCAGTTCACCTTCGATCGCGAGCGGCTGGACCAGCCGCAGCCCGCGGCTCCGGCGGCGGCGGCTCCGGCCGCGGCGGCCCCGAGGCGCTAAGCCACGCGCCGACAAGAGACGCGCCGGGCGAGTCCGCCTAAAAGGCGAGTCATGCCTGATCCGCGCTTCTTCGAGGACCTGGGGCCGATCAGCCTCGGCGAACTGGCCGCCCTCGTGGGCGCCGAGCTCGCCGAGGCCTCGGCTGCCGACCGGCGGGTCAGCCGGGTGTCGGTGTTGGCCCACGCCGGGCCGGACAGCGTGACCTTCCTCAACGACCGACGCTACGCCGCCGAGCTCGCCAAGGCGCGGCCGGGCGCCTGCTTCCTGCCCGTAGCCCTCGTTGGCCTCGCCCCGGAAGGCTGCGCGGTCATGGTGTCGGCCAATCCGCAGGGCGCCTATGCGCTGGCGGCCCAGCGCCTTCACCGGCCGAGAGCGACGGGTGAGCAGGCCATCGCCCCGGACGCCGTGCTGGAGGATGGCGTCGTCCTCGGCCCCGGCGTGGTCGTCGGTCCCGCCGCCCAGATCGGTCAGGGGACTCGGATCGGAGCCAACACCGTCATTGGGCCGGGTGTCGCCATCGGCCGCGATTGCGAAATCGGCCCGAATGTCACCATCGGCTTCGCGCTGGTCGGAGACCGGGTGAGGGTGCTGGCCGGCGCCCGGATCGGCGAGCCCGGTTTCGGCGCCACCGTCGGGCCGAAGGGCCTGATCGACATTCCCCAACTCGGCCGCGTGATCCTGCAGGACGGGGTCTCGGTCGGGGCCAACACCACCATCGACCGTGGCGCCTTCGACGACACGGTGATCGGCGAGAACACCAAGATCGACAACCTCGTGCAGATCGCCCACAACGTCCACGTCGGCCGGAACTGCGTGATGGCGGCCCATACCGGCATCTCGGGCAGCGTGATCATCGGCGACGGCGTCCAGTTCGGCGGACGAGCCGGGGTCGCCGACCACGTGACCATCGGCGCCGGCGCCCGAGTGGGCGCGGCGGCCGGGGTGATGAAGGACATTCCGGCTGGAGAGACCTGGGGCGGCATGCCCGCGCGTCCGATCCGGCAATGGCTGAAGGAAACCGCGTGGCTGGCCCGGATGGCCACTCGCAAGGCTGGGGGAGAAGCATGACGCGCAAGGCGCCGGCGGGGACCAGCCCCACCGACATCGACATCACCGAGATCCTCACCCGGATCCCGCACCGCTATCCGTTCCTGCTGGTAGACCGCTGCGAGGAGTACAAGCCCTCGGAATCGATCGTCGGCATCAAGTGCGTGACGGTGAACGAGCCGTTCTTCCAGGGTCACTTCCCTGACTATCCGGTGATGCCCGGCGTGCTGCTGATCGAGGCCATGGCCCAGACCGGCGCAGTCCTGATGTCGAAGTCGCTGGAAGTCGACACGGCCGGCAAGGCGATCTTCTTCATGTCGGCCGACAACTGCCGCTTCCGCGCCCCGGTCCGGCCGGGCGACGTGATCCGGATGCCGGTGCGCGTGGTGCGTCACCGGGGCGATGTCTTCAAGTTCGCCGGCCAGGCGATGATCGGCGACAAGGTGGCCGCCGAGTGCGAGTTCGCCGCCATGGTCGTGGAGACCTGATCCCTTGGCGGTCGATATCCATCCTACAGCCATCGTCGCCAAGGGCGCCGAGCTCGCCGACGGCGTGTCGGTGGGGCCGTACTCGATCATCGGGGAACATGCCCGCATCGGCGCGCGCACGCAGGTGCTGGCGCATGTGGTGATCGAGAACCGGACGACCATCGGCGAGGACTGTCTGGTCCGGAACTTCGCCAACCTGGGCGGTCCGCCGCATCACACGGGCTACAAAGGCGAGCCCACCGAACTGGTGATCGGTGACCGCAACCGCCTTTGGGAGCACGTGACGATGCATATCGGCACGCCCGACGGCGGCGGCGTCACGCGGGTCGGCGACGACGGCATGTTCATGGCCACCAGTCACGTGGGCCACGACTGCACGGTCGGCGACAACGTGATCCTGGCCCACTCGGCGACCCTCGGCGGTCACGTGCTGGTCGGGGACTTCGTGATGGTCAGTGGGCTGGCGGCGGTGCACCAGCACTGCCGCGTTGGCCGGTATTCGTTCATCGGCGGCCTCGCGGCCGTGACCAAGGACGTGATCCCCTACGGCCTCGTGTGGGGCAACCACGCGCACCTCGAGGGCCTGAACCTGGTGGGCCTGAAGCGCCGCAACTTCAGCCGTGAGACCATCGGCGAGCTGCGCTCGGCGTACCGCCTGCTGTTCGCCGAGGAAGGCACCTTCCAGGAGCGGATCGAAGACACCGCCGCCACCTTCGGACACAGCGCCCCGGTGATGGAGATCATCGACTTCATCCGCGCCGACGCCAGCCGGCCGCTCTGCCTGCCCGAACGCGAGCTGTGATGCGCAAGCTCGGCCTGATCGCCGGCGGGGGGACCTTGCCGGTGGAGATCGCGCAGCATTGCGAGCGCTCGGGCCGGCCGCTGTTCGTGGTGCGCCTCAAAGGGTTCGCCGGCGGCGACCTGTCGGACTACGCCGGCGCCGAAGTGGGGCTGGCCGAGCTTGGCAAGTGCATCAAGGCGCTCAAGCGGGCCGGCTGTATTTCGATCTGCCTGGCCGGAAACGTGGCCCGGCCGGATTTCACCAGCCTCGTTCCCGATCTGCGCGGTCTGATGCTGCTGCCCAAGGTGATCTCGGCGGCCCGCAAGGGTGACGATGCGCTGCTGCGCCTCCTGGTCTCCGAGTTCGAGCGCGAAGGGTTCGAGGTCGAGGGCGCGCATGAGGTCATGGAGGACCTCACCCTGCCCGAGGGGCCGCTTGGCGCCCACATGCCGGACGAGGCGGTGCTGGCCGACGCCATGAGGGCGCTTGAGGTGGCGAGGGCGATTGGACGGCTGGACATCGGCCAGGCCGCCGTCGCGGCTCACGGCCTGGTGCTGGCGGTAGAGGCGCAGGAGGGCACCGACGCCATGCTGGCGCGCGTGGCCGAACTCCCCGCGCACCTGAAAGGCCGGCCCGGCGCGGGGGCGGGCGTGCTCGCCAAGGCGCCGAAGCCGATCCAGGAGACCCGGGTGGACCTGCCGACCATCGGCCTGGCCACCGTGCAGGGCGTGGCGCGCGCCGGCCTGGCCGGGATTGTCGGCGAAGCTGGCCGGCTGCTGGTGCTGGACCGCGAGGCGACCATCGCCTTGGCCGACGAACTGGGCGTGTTCATTCTGGGCGTGGAGCCCGACAGCCCATGACCGGCCGCCCGCTCACGGTGATGCTGGTGGCCGCCGAGGCTTCCGGCGACGACCGGGGGGCGGGGCTCGCGCGGGCGCTCAGGCGCCGGCTGGGCGGGGACGTGCGGTTCGTCGGCGTAGGCGGCCAGCGCATGGCGGCCGAGGGCGTCGCCAGTCCCTTCGACATCACCGAGCTGTCGATCTTCGGCCTGTTCGAGGGCGTGATGGCGTGGCGCCGGGTGGTGCGGCGGGCCGAGGAGGTTGCGGCGCTCGCCGCGCGCGAACGGCCGGACGTGGCGGTTCTGATCGACTCCTGGGGGTTCACCCTGCGCGTGGCGCAGCGGCTGCGGAAACAGGATCCAAAACTGCCGCTGGTGAAGTACGTGGCGCCCCAGGTGTGGGCTTCGCGTCCCGGCCGGGCGCGCACGGCGGCGGAGGCCTACGACCTGCTGCTGACGATCCACGGCTTCGATGCGCCCCTGTTCGAGAAGGAGGGGCTGAGGACGGTCTTCGTCGGCGACTCCACGCTCGCCATCGATTTTGGCGGGGCCGATCCGGCGCGGCTGCGTGCGGAGATCGGGGCCGGTCCAGGCGATCCGATCCTGCTCGTGCTTCCGGGCAGCCGGCCGTCGGAGATCGAGCACGTGATGCCCGCCTTCGAGGACGCCGTGCACCGTCTGAAGGCGGATCGACCCGACCTGCATGTGGTCATACCCGCCGCGCCGACCGTCGCCGAAGCGGTGAGGGCGCGGGTGGCCGGCTGGCCGCATCGGGCGCATGTGGTCGAGGGCGAGACGGCCAAGAGGGACGCCATGAAGGCGGCCACCGTCGGCCTGGCCTGCTCCGGCACCGTGACCACCGAACTGGCGCTGGCGGGCTGCCCCATGGTGGTCGGCTATCGGCTGGGACCGCTGACCTATGCGGTGCTGAAGCGTTTGATCCGCACCAAGTACGTCACGCTGTTCAATATCGCCGCCCAGGACTTCGTCGCGCCCGAGATGATCCAGGACGACTGCAACGGACCGGCGCTGGCGGCCGAGGTGGCGCGCCGTCTCGACGATGCCGAGCTGCGGGCCAGGCAGGTCGCACGCCAGAACGAAGCGCTGGCGAGGATGGGCCGTGGCGGGCCGGATCCGAACGACGTCGCCGCCTCGGCCGTGCTCGGGCTCGTCCCCCCGGCCCTTGAGCCGGAATCAGAAGAGGCCGGACCTTTCGGCCCGGCCTCTCCATAGCTTCGCTCGGATAAGCGCTTAGCGCTTGTCGACCGGCACGTAGCTGCGCAGCGGGGCGCCCGTGTAGATCTGGCGCGGACGGCCGATCTTCTGGGACGGATCCTCGATCATTTCCTTCCACTGGGCGATCCAGCCCACGGTGCGGGCCAGGGCGAACAGCACCGTGAACATCTCGGGCGGGAAGCCCAGGGCGCGCAGGGTGATGCCGGAATAGAAGTCGACGTTCGGGTACAGCTTGCGCTCGATGAAGAACTCGTCGCTCAGCGCGATCTTCTCGAGCTCCATCGCGACCTTCAGCAGCGGGTCGTTCGAGTGACCGACCGCCTCGAGCACCTCGTGGCAGGTCTTCTGCATGACCTTCGCGCGGGGGTCGTAGTTCTTGTACACCCGGTGGCCGAAGCCCATGAGCAGGCGCTCGCGATTCTTCACGCCCTTCACGAAGTCCGGGATGTTCTCGACCGTCCCGATCTCCTTGAGCATGTTGAGCGCTTCTTCGTTCGCGCCGCCGTGCTTGGGGCCCCACAGCGAGGCGATGCCCGCGGCGATGCAGGCGAACGGGTTGGCGCCCGACGAGCCGGCCAGGCGCACGGTCGAGGTCGACGCGTTCTGCTCGTGGTCGGCATGCAGGATGAAGATGCGGTCCATGGCCCGGGTCAGGACCGGGTTCGGCTTCCAGTCCTCGGCCGGCACCGAGAAGCACATGCGCAGGAAGTTCTCGGCGTACGAGAGGTCGTTGCGCGGGTACACGAACGGCTGGCCGCGCGAGTACTTGAACGCCCGGGCGGCGATCGTCGGCATCTTCGCGATCATCCGATGCGTCGCGATCATGCGCTGCGCCGGATCATCGATGTTCGTGCTGTCGTGGTAGAAGGCCGACAGCGCGCCGACGGCGCCGACCATGATGGCCATCGGGTGGGCGTCGCGGCGGAAGCCCTGGAAGAAGCGGTCGAACTGCTCGTGGACCATGGTGTGGTACACGATGTTCTTCTCGAACTCGGCGAACTCGGGCGCCTTCGGCAGCTCGCCGTGGAGCAGCAGGTAGCAGACTTCGAGGAAGCTCGACTTCTCCGCCAGCTCGTCGATCGGGTAGCCGCGGTGCAGCAACACGCCCTTGTCGCCGTCGATGAAGGTGATCTTGCTCTCGCAAGACGCGGTCGAGGTGAAGCCGGGATCGTAGGTGAACACGTCCGCCGCGCCGTACAGCTTGCGGATATCCACCACCGGCGGACCGTCGGTGCCTTTCAGGACGGGCAACTCGACGACCTGACCATTGATTTCAAACTTCGCCGTATCGCCCATATGGTCCCCTTCGCGATTGCGAGATGAAACGTTTGTTCGGCGCTTATAGCGGTTTACGCGGGGAGCGAAAGCGCATCGTCGATGCGACCCAGGCTCTCGTCGCGACCCAGCGCCGTCATGGTTCCCGCGAGATCCGGCGCGGGCGAACCTCCGGCCAGAACCGCCCTCAGTTGAGGCCCGAACTTGCCGAGGCCGATGCCCTCGGATTCCGCGAATGCGCGCAGGCTCGCCTCCAGTGACGGCACGTCCCAGTCCGCCACGGCGCCCAGCGCGGCGCGCAGGCGCACGAAGCGGTCGCGCATGTCGGGCTCGGCAAGCTGGGCCCGGGTCTTCTCCGGGAGCTCCAGCGGCCTGTCCTTGAGGACGAAGACCACCGCATCGGCCAGGTCGAGGGTCGTCTTGGCGCCGTCGCGCACGAACGGGATCGCCCGGGCGATCAAAGCCTCGTCCGCGGACTTCAGCTCGGCCTCGCGGCTCCTGAGGATGCCCATGACCAGGCCGGCCAGCCGGGCGGGCTCGGCCAGGCGGATGTAGTGGTTGTTGAGGTGGTTCAGCTTGTCCCAGTCCAGGCGGGCCGGCGCGCTGACCACGTCCTTGATGTCGAACCACGAGATCGCCTGTTCGTCGGAGAAGATCTCGTCGTCGCCGTGGCCCCAGCCCAGCTTGGCCAGGTAGTTGCGCATGGCCTCCGGCAGGTAGCCCATGTCGTCGAACTCGCTGACCGCCTGAGAGCCGTGGCGCTTGGACAGCTTCTTGCCGTCCGGACCGTTGATCATGGGCAGGTGCGCCCAGGCGGGAACCTCCCAGCCGAGGCCCTGGTAGATCAGGGTCTGGCGGGCGGCGTTGTTGAGGTGGTCGTCGCCGCGGATCACGTGGGTGATCCCCATGTCGTGGTCGTCGACCACCACGGCGAGGTTGTAGGTGGGCGTGCCGTCGGTGCGCAGCAGGATCAGATCGTCCAGGGTGCGGTTCTCGAACCGGATTTCGCCCTTCACCTGGTCCGCCACGACGGTCTCGCCGGTCAGCGGCGCCTTCAGGCGGACCACGAAGGGGCGGTCCGGCGCGTCGTTCGGCGACAGGTCGCGCCAGGGCGAGCGGATCACGCGGCCTTCGGCCCGGGCGACCTCGCGTTCGGCCTCCAACTCCTCGGGGGTCATGTAGTCGCGATAGGCCGCCCCCCGGGCCAGCATCTCGTCCACCACCTCGCGGTGGCGGTCGGCGCGGGCGAACTGGAAGACGGGCGTCTCGTCGGGCTCCAGGCCCAGCCAGCTCAGACCGTCGAAGATCACCTGCACGGCCGCGTCGGTGGAGCGCTCGCGGTCGGTGTCCTCGATCCGCAGCAGGAACTGGCCGCCGGTGTGGCGCGCGTAGAGCCAGTTGAACAGGGCCACCCGCGCCGTGCCGATGTGCATCATGCCGGTCGGCGAGGGAGCGATGCGGGTGCGGACGGGACGGTCGGTCATGGGTTCGGTTCTGTAGGGGAAGCCTGCGGGCGCGCCTCTTAGCACGGCGGCCCGAAAAGGGAACGTCGGCGGGCCTCGCGCGGGCGGCGGCGCGTCGGACATGGCCTTATGGTTGTGCTTGCGGCAAGGTGCGCGCCGGGCGTGGGGCGAGGCGTCGGGTGAGCGTGGAAGCGATCGGTGCGGCGGCGAGCCGGGCAGGGCGGTCCTGGCC
>JBKOYY010000057.1:0-16362 GCA_046725615.1 Pseudomonadota bacterium | reverse complement strand
CGCAAGGTCCGCCCGGGACGCCAGTCCGCCACCCCATGCGCCGCCAACACCGCCGCCCGTTCGGCGGCCACGAACCCGGCGGCCGACCGCGACCGCGCGTTCCACACCGTCGTCTTGTCCACACCCAGGACGGCGCACACGCGCCGCAGGTCCAGGCCCTCGCCCCGCGCGATCCCCGACGCCGCCGCGCACAGCGACCGCCTCAGGCGACCGCCCCGGCCCCTCGCCTGGGCCGCCCTAACCGGATCGTCGCCATACGCCCGCGCCGCGGCGATGATCGCCCGGGCGAACAGGTCCGCCGTCAGCTGCATCCTCACCCCTCCCGCGCCGGGGCGACAGGCATCTGCGGCGAAACGAGGTGCGACAGGTCGACGTCGTCCAGCGACAACTTCCGAAGACCCAGCCGGTGATAGGCCTCGATCATCGCGGCGGCCTGCGACCGGGCGTCGGCCAGGGCGTTGTGATGCTCGCCCTCGATCCGCTGCGGCCGCACGTCCGCGAGGTCCAGCACGGTGCGCGCGCAGCGGCTGGCCGAATAGCGCCAGGGGGTCTTCAACCCCACAGCCCGGTAAGCCGCCCCGAGCAGCGGCTCATCGAACCCGGCGCCGAATCCCCAGATGTAGATGGCCGCCTCAAAGCCCCACCAGGCGGTGAAGTCGCGCAGAACCTCGGCCAGCTCGTCGCCACTGTCGGCCAGGGCCTGGCGCGCGCCGTCGGACTGTTTCAGCCACCAGACGAAGGTCGCGGCGTCCACGCGCAGCCCCGCCCGTTGGCACGAGCGCGGGTCGATGATCCGATAGAACTCGCGCCCGGTCTCCCCGCTCGCAGGATCGAACGCCACAGCGCCGAGACTGGCGATCGCCGCCCCCTCGCCGACGCCAAGCGTCTCCAGATCGACCATGATGTGCTGCATCCTCACCCCTCCCGCCCGGCTGAAAAGTGCAGCCGCCCGCCGCCGGGCGCGGCCTCCAGGGCGACGTTGACGGTCCATCCGGCCCCGCGCGCCCGCGCCGCCAGCTCGGCCAGCGCGTTCAGCAGGGCCATGGGGTCGGCCAGGTCCGGCGCGGCCAGGCTCGGCATCCGGGCCACCATGGCGCACACGCGATCGCTCGCCGGCGCATCCGGGTCGAACTCGGGGCGCGGCGTGGCGCCGGCGGCCAATCTCAGCTCGCGCATCAGTCGTCCTCCCCTTGGGCGGCGTCGGGTCGGGAGCGCCCCGCGCGACGATCGCCGCCCAGCAAAAATCAGTCGGCGTCGCCGACGGCCCGGCAGCTCCGCGCGAAGGCGGCCCGGGTCTCGGCGTCCAGCATGTCGGTCAGGTCCTCGGCCAGGGCGGCCACGCTGCGGGCCAGGGCCGGGGCGCATTCGGCGGCCACGAACGCCCGCGCCGCGATCAGGAAGGCCTCGGCCCCCGCCCGCGCGCTCACGAACCGCAGCGGGAACGGCGCCTTCAGCCGCACCAGCTGCGCCCGCAGCTCCAGCACGTTCTGCGCCCCCACGCGCCCGCCTCCGGCGGCCAGCGTCGCCAGCACCCGGCCCGCGCGCAGCACCGCCACCCAGGCCTTGCGCGCCTCGGCGTCCGAGATCCCCGCCGCGCGGCTGGGCGAGTGGAAGCGGGGAGCCGGGCGGGTCACTGGGCGCCTCGGGTCGGGAGGTCCGGAAGGGCCGACGACGGCGCGCAAGCCAGGACCGCGCCTCGGGTCGGGAGGTCCCCCAGAGCCCCGCGAAAGGGGGCCGACGACGGCGCGCCCCCAAGGCCTTCGCCCGTCGGCCGCGACCCCGACGAATCACCATTCATCGGGGTCGCGGACTCGGTCCCTACTGCGAGGGCTTCGCACCCCACAGAGGAACCCTGGATATGATCGACAACGAGTCGCTGGCCCGTACGCGTGACCCCGAGCTGCTCGCGTTGGGCGACCTGATGGAGCGCGTACTGCGCTGGCTCGCCCGTCATGACGCGACGGCGATCAAGGCCATCCGCCAGGAGCTGAGAGAGGACGTCGAGGATCTCGAAGTTCGAAACCTCACGCCGCCCGACCGCGCCCTGATCCAGGTGGCTTACCGCCGCGTGGATCAGCTGCTCCTGATCGGCAGCCTGCAGCGGCTGCCCCCCAGACTGGACAACGACTAGGTCGCGTCCCCGTCCTTCGACGCCGCAGCGTCCGTGTCCCCGTTCGCGTCCCAGGCCTGCAGGATCTCCACCATGGCCTTGGCTTCCGCCGCGCTGGCCTGCGCCGAGGCGGTCAGCAGCTGGCCGGACAGCGCCAGGGCCTGCGCCGGCGTCAGCTTCATGGACCCTCTGGGATACACGCGCCCATCCATGCTGCGCCGCATGACCAGGCGAACGGAGCCGCCGACCGCCACGGCCTCGACCGAGGTTCCGAACAGCGTCACCTCGGTCTGGCGCTCCAGGGTCTCGATGGGGCCGGTCGAGACGGACACGGTCTCGGTTTTCGTTTCGCTCATCGCCATCCTCCCGGCGCGCCGCGACGGGGACCACCCCCGCCGGAGGTCCCGCCCGTTCACAAAAGTTAACGACCTGCGTCCGCTTCTGACGTCGAAACAGCCCAGCTTCCCGCCCGGGCCAGTTGCGGCCCGCGTACAGGGGGGAAACCATGCAAGAGATCGACGCCACGCTGCAGGCGCTGGCCCACCGCGCCATCCAGGCGCCGCCGCACGTCCGCGCCCGCGTCGCCGCCGCCCTGCGGGGCGCGCTGGGGGTCGTGGAGGGGGAACGGGCCCTCGAGACGGCGATCACCGAGACGTCGGCAGCCCTTGAGCTCGCCGCCGCCCACGTGGATTTCCTCCGCAGCCGGTTCATTGGGCGCTTCCAGCAGCGCCGGCCGTGATCGGCCCCGCGCCCCGAATGTGGGGCGGATAGAACTCCCGCTCGGCGATGCCGGTGACCTGGGCGATTCGCGTCAGCACCTCGCGCCGGGGGATCGCCCGGTCGTCGTGGCCAAACTCCAGGCAGTAGCGCCGCACCTGCTCGACCGAGACGCCGATGCGAGGCGCGAGCCAGGAGAACGGCAGCTTCCGCTCCCAGAGCCAGTAGGCCAGGCGGGGCCGCTCGACGGGGTCCGGGACACGCTCAATGTCGGTCATCGTATCCATGGCCGTGGATACGAGAACTGATTTGGTGGTTTTCACAACTCCACTGTTGGGGTAATCCACAACCGTGGCTGCACTCGCGCTTGCATTTCCGCCGCGTACCGTATCGCTCATGGCACGGGAATCGGTGGACGCCCCCGAGGCGAAGCTGTTGGGCAGGGCGCTGGGCGTCCTGCGTAAGCGGGCGGAGCTGTCCCAGGAGGGCGCCGGATCGCGCTACGGGATCTCGGCCGAGGGCTGGCGCAAATACGAAGCCGGCATGGCTAAGGCGATCTTCTCGCCTGACACGCAGTCAAAGCTCTCGGAGGCGCTCGGCTTCACGCGCCAGGAGCTGCTGGAGGAGCGCGCCCGCCTCGCGGGTGAGGATCTACCCGGCCAGCCGCGCGTCAGCCCGATTGAGCGCCAATCGTGGATTCAGCACCGGGCGCCAGCCAATCAGGAGCCTCTCGGCATCGTCGACACCATCCAGGCCGGTGTCTGGGTGGAGCTGGATGACGGCGGCCAGGTCGCCCCGGCGGCTTCGAACATCCTGCCCGATCCGCGCTATCCGCACGCGCGCCAGTACATTTCCGTGGTGCGCGGCGACTCCATGAACCTCCTCAACATCGTGGAAGGCGACTGGGTCCACTGGGTTGACGCGGCCGACATCGGTTATGTGCCCCGGTCCGGCGACATCGTGCGCGCCGAGCGCATCCGCTTCGGCGGCCACGAGCGAGAGGCGACCCTGAAGCAGGTCGAGGTGGTCGGACCCGAGACCGCACTCCTCTGGCCACGCTCGAGCAATCCGCGTTTCCGCAGCCCGCTGGAGCTCAATGCCGGCGCAGCCGAGAACGAAGAGATCGTCGTCCAGGTCACGGGCCTGGTGCTGTCCACGATCCGGCGGCTCTAGGCCAGATCCAGCTTGACGCCAAAGTGGCCGACGTCGTTTCGGCCGCGCGTCTTCCGCTCCCAGCCCCCGACGACCTTGGCGCGGCAGAACACGCGCCGGTGCGCGTGACCCAGCTCGGCCAGCCGCTCCCGATAGAGCCTCGCCCCGCCTCGCGCGAGATAGCCCACGGTCTTTCCGTCGGCCTTCACCGCTACGGCCAGGGGGTCGTGTTCGTTGCCATCCTCCAGCACGATCTCGGCGTCGAACTCTACGTCGGCAGATTCATCGGTCTTGCCGCCGCAAAGCGCCTCGAGCACGTCCTGGTAGAAGGACTCGCCGACGATGTTGTGCGCGAACTCCCCGCGCCCCTCCAGCCAGACTGGCTGATCGTCTGGCGTCGGCGACGCCGCCTTTGCCGCCCCGGAAGGCTTCGACACATTCGCCCACACCACGAACGCCCCCAACGCCAGAAGCATCAGGACCCCGGCCTCAATCACCCGGCGCGTCCTGCAACCGGCGGCTGACCTCGAACACGATCTTGTTGAACAGCTTCAGGCTGCGCCCGCCGTCGGCGATGTTGGTCCCGAGCACACGCTTGCTGTCGAACTCCAGCACGCTGGCGGCCTCGCCGTCGGCAACGACGGCGATCGACAAGTTCTCGCCCCACGACCAGGCCGAGACGCCGGCCGCCGCCACCACACGCGCCAGGATCGGGTCTTCCTCGCGGATCTTCAGCCCCAGCGCCGGCAGCGCTGCCACCAGGGCCGCATAGACCTTGTCCCGCGGGTAGGGAAACGACTGCCGGTAGTCCCCAGCCACGGCTGGCCCGGCGACGCCCAGCACGCCCACCGCCGCGCCGGCGACGAACATTCGCCGTGAGATCGCGCCCAAATTGCACCCCCATCAAGCTACACCGCCACGCTAATCGGTGATCGGCTGGCCGAGCTAGGCGCCAGCCGGTTCGCATTCCCAACTCACCAACTGCACAGTTGGAGTTGACAACCACACCAACGCAGTTGTTTTCTCCAACCCGCAACCCCCGCCGCCATCCCTGGCGATGGGCGTCCGCAAAGGCCCGGCGGGGGTTCCGACAGGTTCCCCAACACCCCCTGACCCCCGCCGGGCCGGATCGCGGCGGGGGGTGCGGGAGCTGGCCTCATGCGCCTCCTGTCATCCGAACCCCGCCACGGTCGCGCCCCCGGCGCCCAGGCCGAGCCGGGCGCCACCCAACCCTTCCGCGCCCCGGCGCCCATGCCCGACGGGATGCGGTTCGCCCTCATCACCGACCGGCCGGCCGCTCTGCCCCTGGCGTTCGCGACCCTGCCCGAGCTGGCCCGCGCCATCCACCGCCGCCGGGGCGACGACGCCCTGCTGCTGTTCCCCGAGCGCATCGTCTTCCAGGGCCGGGCGCGCGACGTCGTCGCCGTCCACGCGGAGGACCCGGCCCTCTCCCGCCGCCTGATCGGCCACGCCTGGGTCGGCGGCCGCGACTGGCAGGCCCTGCGCGCCGCCCTGACGGCCCAGGTCCCCAACATGGCGGTGGCGTGATGGGCGAGGTCGTCGTGCTCCCCCGCCGCGTGCCCACGGGCGCCCAGGCGATCCTCAGCCAGGGCTGCGAGCTCTATGCCATCCACGGCCTCACCGGCGACCGCGTCGCCATCATCCACCGCGGCGAGGTGGTGGTGCTGGACGGCCCCCGCGACGTCAGCCGCGCCCTCATCGCCGACTTCAAGGCCCGCGTGCGCGCCCGCCGCGCTTCCCGCCGCCGCGCCTGGGCCGAGACGGCCCGCGTCCTCCTGACCCTCGCCTGCGTCGGCGCCATCGGCGGCCTCGCGGCGGGCCTCCTGTTCTTCCTGGCCGAGGTGACCCGGTGAGCACTGTCCACGAGCTGAAATGCTGGCCCCGCTATTTCGAGCGGCTGTTGTCAGGCGAGAAGACGTTCGAGCTGCGCCAGACCGCCGACCGCGACTTCCAGGTCGGCGACACCCTGCGCCAGCGGGAATTCGACCCGACGGCCGAGGAAGGCGGCGCCTACACCGGCCGCGAGCTGTCGCAGGACGTGACCTTCGTCCTCCCTGGCGGCCAGATGGGCGTCTCGCGCGGCTGGTGCTGCATGGCCGTCACACCGCCTTACGACACGGTTGCGGGCGTCGCCCTGACCCCCGCCGCCACCTGGGAAGCCTTCGCCAAGGGCAAGTGCCGCGTGTGCGGCGACTTCCGCCGGGTGGACGCCGCGAACGTCTGCCTCCCCTGCGCCACCGACGGCGCGGCGGATGATCGGGGGGAGGGACAGGCCCATGGCTGACCTCCTCGCCCGCGCCCGGCAGGTCCCCGGCGCCATCCTCATCCCGCCCGGCCTCACCGGCCCGCAGGATCTCGGCGGCTTCGACGCCATGCGCGACCAGGTCGCCCGCTGGGCGGCCGAGGCGCGGGCGCGCGGCCAGGTCCTGGCGCTCAAGCCGGGCCGCTCGGCCCACCCCGACTTCGCCCCCTTCTGGAGTATCGGGGTCTATGCGGGTCCCCAGGCCTCCTCGGCAGGGGACGGCCGTCCTGCGGAGGCCACCTACCTCGGCCGCCTCGCCGACCGCTGGCACGACGAGCACGACCTGCAGCTCGCCCTGGGCGTTCTGCGCCGGGCGGCCCAGGCGCCGGCGGGGGGAGCGGTCCAATGAGCGCCGCCGACGAGCACCGACGAGGTGCGCGACACCATCTCGCTGACAGTCGACGCCAGGATCTTCGACTTTCTGGCCGGAACCGCCGCGACGGCTGTAACGCTGGAGGACCTGGTGGACCTCTCCGTCGGCGCCCAGGCCGGGCTCGCCCGGTTCATGTGGGCCGCTCGGGCTCAGGACGTCACGCCCGAGACCCTGGCAGAGGCCGTCCGCACCAACTTCCTGAACCTGTTCCGCCAGCTCGCGGAAGGCGACGGGAGGACGGTCCAGTGATCGTCCGCCGCCTCCCGCCCCGCGGCCACCGCCGCCATGGCCCGCCGGCCCTGCTGCCGCTGCTCGCCGACTGCGGCCTCGCCCTGCTGTTCGTCGCCGCCATGTGCGCGGCGCAAGCCCTCTTCGCCTGACCTTCACCGCCGAAAGGAGACCACTCTTGCGACCCTTCACCGACGTCCTGCGGGACATTCGCAAAGGCCGCGTCGTCGACGCCGCCAGCGATGAGCTCGCCGAGGTCGTCCGCGCCGTGCTCGATACGAGCAAGCCGGGCGAGCTCACCTTGAAGCTCAAGATCAAGCCCCAGGGCAAGGGCGACAACGCCGTGATCGTCTCGGCCGAGGTGAAGGCCAAGCGGCCCCAGGCCGACCTGCCCGACGCGCTGTTCTTCGCCGACATCGACGGCGACCTGCTGCGCGACGACCCCACCCAGCAACGGATCTTCGCCGACGCGTCCGGCGAAAAGATCGACGCCCGCACGGGCGAAGTCCTCAGCGCCTAAGGAGCCCCCTTTGAACACCGAAGCCCAAGCCATCGCCGAACTGGCCCGCGAGACCTTCCGCGGCCCCGAGATCATCCGCACCGAGGCGGGACGCGAGTTCCTGGTGATCGGCGACCGTCACCACGACGTCACCGAGCCCAACGGCGTGCCGCCCGAGCTGCCGGACCACATCGTCCAGGGCGTGACGCTCCAGTCCGTCGACTCCCTCGTGGACTACGTCAGCCACTACAAGGACGGTGGCGGCCGCACCGTGCTGTTCGCCGACATCGCCGCCAACCGGATCGCGGCCGTGATCGACTATCACCGGGCCGCCGACCCCGCTCATGGCGCCCATCGCGCCACCATGGACCTCCCCTATTCGGAGGAATGGAAGGCCTGGACGAAGGTGTCGGGCCAGATGACGGGACAGCTCGAGTTCGCCCGCTTCATCGAAGAGAACGCGGCCGACGTCGAGGCGCCGTCCGGCGGCGAGCTGCTCGACGTGGTGCGCGACCTGCAGGCCGTGCGGAAGGTCGACTTCAAGAAGGCCGTCCGCACCAGCTCGGATAACGAGAACTTCGAATACACCGACGAGACCCAGGCCAGCACGCGGCAGGGCAGCGTCGAGGTTCCGACCCGATTCCGGCTGCGCCTGCCGGTCTATTTCAACGGCCCCAGCGTCGAGCTGATCGCCTTCCTTCGGTGGAAGCTGGACGACGGCAAGCTGCAGCTCGGCGTCGCCCTGCACCGCGCCGAGCACGTCCGCCAGGCCGAGTTCAAGCGTATCGTCGATGACGCCGCCGCCCGCACGGGCTGTCCGGCCGTTTTCGGGCGCCCGGCCTAAGGGCGTCGCCATGGGTCACGCCCAGCTCCCCCTCGACCCCCGCGCCGACCAGGCCGCCACCCTGCGCGCCCTCGCCGCGGCGGGCCTCAGCGCCCGTCAGGCCGCCGGCCTGCTGGGCGTGACCCGCAACACCGTCATCGGCCGCGCCCGCGACCGCGGGGTCGCCTTCCGCGGCCCCTGCCGCCCCGGGACCGGCTGCAACTCCGAACAGGCCCTGCGCGGCTGGGCCACCCGCCGCGCGCGCCAGGAACGCGACCATGGCCGATAGCGCCTTCGACACCCTGGCCCGGGCGGCGGCCGACACCCTCGCCCTGCTCGACAGCTACGGCCCCGACGAAGACCAGGACGACGACGTCTTCGTCGCCACGCGGGCCGCTCTCCGCACCGCCCTCGACGCCGCCTACAACGCCCGGGACGCCGAAGCATGACCCCCACCCGCACCTACAGCCCCGGCGGCAAGGGCCACCGGATGCTCGGCCACCTCGCCGACCACGGCTGCGCCACCTCGGCCGAGCTGGTCCGCGCCGCCTACCCGAACGCCAACGCCCGCCGGCGCAAGCGCGCCCGCCCCACCGTCGTGGCCCTGGCCCAGGACGGCTTCATCTGGCGCGAGCCCGACGGGACCTGGGCGCTGCGCCACGAAGGCGCCGCCGCCCTCTCCGTCCTGCGTCGCGGCCACCCCGTGACCACCCACGCCTGGCGCGAGGCCGCCTGACCATGGCCGACCACACCCACATCGAATGGACCGACGCCACCTGGAACCCGGTGACGGGCTGCAGCGTCGTCTCGCCCGGCTGCACCAACTGCTACGCCATGCGGCTGGCCGGCACGCGCCTGAAGGACCACCCCAGCCGCCAGGGCCTCACCCGGGACACCAAGTCCGGGCCGGTCTGGACGGGCGAGGTGCGCTTCAACGAAGGCTGGCTGGACCAGCCCCTGCGCTGGAAAAAGCCGCGGCGGATCTTCGTCTGCGCCCACGGCGACCTGTTCCACGAGAGCGTCCCCGACGCCTGGATCGACCAGGTGTTCGCGGTCATGGCGCTCGCGCCCCATCACACCTTCCAGGTGCTGACCAAGCGCGCCGCGCGGATGCGGGCTTACATGAGCGATCCGAGGACGATCGGTCGGATCTACAATCTGGTGTGCGACCGCGTGATCTTGGAGGCGCACGACGTGGTGCTCATCGCGCCCGGCGTCAGCGAGCTCACTGCGCCGCCCGGGACTCGGGTCTATCTCGACCGCTGGCCCCTCCCCAACGTCTGGCTGGGCGTCAGCGCCGAGGACGAACCCCGCGCCGATGAGCGCATCCCCGAGCTGCTGGCGACGCCGGCTGCTGTTCGCTGGGTCAGCCTAGAGCCGATGGTCGGGCCGGCGGACCTGACGCCGGCGCTGTTCATCTTCACGCACGAGGATCAGGCGATCCTCGACGCCGCGGGCGACAGCGACGATCTGCCCATACTGCCCTTCAGGGATCCGGCGACCACGCCGGCCGCCGAGGTCTGCACGCCCCGACTCGATTGGGTCGTCCTCGGTGGCGAGAGCGGCCCCGGCGCCCGCCCCATGCACCCCGACTGGGCCCGCCAGGTCCGCGACGCCTGCGCCGCCGCCGGCGTGCCGTTCTTCTTCAAGCAATGGGGGGCCTGGGCCGAGCAGATCGACCTCGGGCACATGGACATCCAGGAGGATGAACGCCTGCCGGATGGCCGCCTCGTGCTCGTCGGACCGGCGCCAGAGCGCCGCGCGGCCTGCATGGCGAACGTCGGCAAGGCTGCCGCCGGCCGCCTGCTCGACGGCGTGACCCACGACGCCATGCCCGGGGCCTCCCGATGAGACGCCGCCCCGACCTCACGCCGGCCGAGCGCGCCGAGCTGCTCGCCTTCCTCCGCCGGGTGGATAGCGGCGAGATCCGCAGCGACGCCTACGTCGTCACCCCGACCGACCACGCCGGCCGCCGCCTGGCGCTGCGCCTGGACTACCTCGACGACGGCCACGCCGCCTCGCCCCTCTACCGCCTCACCGCCGCCGGCGCGGCGTTCGTCCGGTCTGCGACCAGCGGAGCTTGACCGGGCCACCGATCCCCATGCGCGGCGGGGATGGGCCGCGCGACCACAAGGAACTGCATCGACATGACTTCCCAAGATCACGGCCTCGCCATCGTCATCGCCGATCGGGGCTGGGTGTTCGTCGGCCAGGTTAAGACCGACGGCGACTTCGCCCACATCGCCGGCGCGCGCTGCGTCCGGCGCTGGGGCACCAGCAAAGGCCTGGGCGAGCTGGCCAAGCTGGGACCGCGCCCCAACACCGTGCTGGACGAGCCCGCCGACACGAAGATCTCCGCCCGCGCCGTCATCGCCATCGTCCCCTGCGAGGAGACGGCATGGAACGCCTGACCACCCTTGACGGGCAGGGCAGCGGAACCGGACGCCTGACCGGCTCCGGCTCCGGCTCCGGCTACGGCTCCGGCGACGGCTACGGCGACGGCGACGGCTACGGCGACGGCTACGGCTACGGCTACGGCGACGGCTACGGCGACGGCTACGGCTACGGCTACGGCGACGGCGACGGCTACGGCTACGGCGACGGCGACGGCTACGGCGACGGCTACGGCTACGGCGACGGCTACGGCGACGGCTACGGCTGGTGATGCCTGGGTGGGCGCGGGCGGCTCTTCACGGCGTTGGAACTCGCCGCCCGCGCCCACCCATCCCCTTCAACTCAGTAGAGCGCATGAAGATCTCACAGGGAGCGAAGCGCATGGATCACGTGCGGGTCCACAACGAAGCGGTCGGGCGCCTGATCCAGGAGCTGTGGCGGCTGTCTGGAGAGACGCCCTCGCACCTCAACGTGATGCTCGAGTCCCTGTTGCTGGGCGCGGCCATGCTGAACTACCCGGGCGACCCGCGCCGCCAGGCGCTGATCATCCAGGAGATCGCAGACGCCGCCCAGGATCGGGTGAGCCGTTCCTGATGTCCCGCCGCGAGCCCGCCCCGATCGCGCCCAGGCTGCTGACCGCCGAACAGGCGGCGGCGTACCTCGGCTATGCGACGACGGGCGTGCTCGCGAACATCCCGGTGAAGCCCCGCCGCCTGGTCCCGCAGGGGCCGGGCTCCCAGCCGAAGTACGACCGGGCCGAGCTGGACGCTTGGCTGGACCGCCTCGCCGGGCTTAGCGTGCCGGCCGCGTCCCAGGGTGGGGCAGGGGAGACGAGCGCCAACGATGCGGACGCCGCCTATGCTGCGTGGAAAGGCCGGAAAGCCGGTGGCGCCGGTTAAGCTCCCCGGCGCGCATCGCGTGCTCTATCCGCTCGCCGGTGGCGGCCTGGCGATCTACTGGTATCGCCGCCGGGGCGCGAAGCCGGCGATGATCAGCTTCAAGGGCGCGACGCCCGCCGAGGCGTTCCGGGCCGAGGCCGAGGGCGCCGAGGCGATCGTCCAGGCCTACAACGCCGCACCGGCCCCGCCGCCGGCCGTCACGGTCAAGGACCTGGTCACTCGCTTCAAGGCCGCCCCCGACGGCTGGGGCCGCGTCGCCGCCTCCACGCGCGCCACCTGGTCGCCGTGGCTGGACGCGATCGTGGCCGAGTTCGGCGACCTGCCGAACGTCGCCATCCCCGCCAAGGGAGTCCGGTCCGACATCCTGGCCTGGCGCGACCGTTTCGCCGCCACCCCGCGCGCGGCCGACACCGGGATCCAGGTGCTGAACCGCCTCTTCAATTGGGCGGTCGGGCGCGAGCTGATCGACCGCAACCCGGCCGCCGGGATCGAGGGCCTGTGGAAGGCCAACCGCGCCGACGTGGTGGTCACCCCGGACGAACTGGCCGCGATCTGCGCCGCCGCCACGCCGGCCGGCGCCCGGGCCTTCCGCCTGGCCGCCTGCACCGGCATGCGCCGCGGCGACCTGATCGACCTCACCTGGTCCGAAGTCTCGGACTTCTACATCGACCGCCCGGCCAACAAGTCCACCACGGGCCGCCGCCTCCTGGTCCCGCTGACCGCCGACGCGCGCCAGCTGCTGGCCGACATCAAGGCCGCCAACAAGGCCAGCAAGATGCCGTCGACCTACGTCCTGACCCACTCCAAGGGCGGCTCGTGGCAGAAGGACGGCCTCGGCGCCACCTGGAACCGGGCGGTGAAGAAGGCCCTGGGCGAGAACGCCGACAAGCACTTCCACGACCTGCGGGGCACGGCGGTCACCGCCTTCTGCCGCGTCCCCCTGACCGACGAAGAGATCGCCGACATCATGGCCTGGGAGCCCGACCGCGTCCGCGCCATCCGCAAGCGCTACGTCGACCGCAACCGCATCGTCGAAGGCATCATCGCCCGGATCGAGAAGAGCGAGGGGAAATCGTGACTGACGCCCTGAAAGCCATCGTCGAGGCGATGTTCGCCGAGGTCGCGCGACAGGTTGACCTGCAGAAGCACAGGTCCGCAACGGTGAGCGCCGTCCTCTTCGATAAACCCGAATATCAGGGCGTGCCAAATCCGAACACGAGCGTCGCGCACATCAGCGGAGACATCGACCTGGAGAAGGTTGCCCGCGCCGGGCTGGAGGCTATCCGCGATCATGAAGCCATGGATGTCACGGGGCTGCACCTGCCGCCGGGCTATCAGCCAGGCAGCCACAGCGCCCGCGATATCTGGATAAGCAAGGTCGACGCCATCCTGAAGGACACCCCATGACCTCGCCCCCGAAGCCCATCCGCAAGACCTCGGACATATCCGACCGCCAGGTCGTCGCCGCCGCCCTGGCCTATCAGCGCATCCCCGTCCATGCGGTCGTGCGAGGTCCGAAGACCACGATCGATCACCTGATCGCCGCCGGGGCCCCGGAGAAGGTCGCCCGCAACGCAATCGAGCGCGCCTACGGTCGCGGGTTCGTCGATGTCGGCCTGGGGCCTGACTGGGCATGGCCCACCGAAGCGGGGCTGCGCCTTCTCGACTACGCGGCGACCTCGGCCGAGGCCTTGCAACCCCCGCCGCCGGCCGCTACTGAGAACCCCGCCGGAACATCCCCTGTAAAGGGACCTGTAAAGGGCTCCGGCGCGATCACGCTAAGTGATTGAAAAGCGGGTGTAGTTCAGAGGTAGAACGTCAGCTTCCCAAGCTGAATGTCAGGGGTTCGATTCCCCTCACCCGCTCCAGAATTCGACAGCCCGATCGAAATCTTGAGGCCCCTTTGGGCTTGGTCGGCTCGATGCGGCTTCACAGGGAAGCGGCCGATGCGGCCACCGCGCCGCGGCTAAGCTTCTGATTCTCAAGGATGAACACCAGCCGCACCGGCTGGCGTTTGATGGATTTGTGAGGAACTGCCGTCCGGATGGGCAGGTCCGGGCCAGAGAGCCGCACGCCTGCGAGGAGGCGTTCCTCCCGCAGCCGGGTTCGTCTGGCCGGCCAATGTTCGCATTTTGTTCTTGATCGCAGATCGCCTCTATGAGATACTGTTCCAGCGTCGATCAGTGTCCCGCGCCACCCGCTTGCTGTGCGGACAAGGCGCCACACCAAGGGCCCCGCACTCCTAAAAGTCTGATCGCAGCGCTGAGCCGTTGCGGTTTGCCACACCCACCATTCAAGGAGAGCATGCATGGCCGATGGCCGGACCGATCCCGCGCGGCTGAAGGGCGCGGCCCTCACACGCTGGTACAGTCGTACACCCCAGGAGATCCAGGAGGAGAAAGACGCCGCCGAGCAGCGTAAGCACGAAGCGTTTGCAGTCAGTATCCGCGAGGCGGCGCGGGAGCCGGACGATGGCGGCCTGCAGTCACCTATCGATCTGGCAAAGGACGCCCTGCACGACTTCCAAACCGGGCCGAAGATTCAGCGCCCGAACACGGCGCAGTCCTTCATCCCGGTGGTGGGACCGGCTTGGGAGGCAGTCGCAGATCTGCAGGAGGGGAACTACGCCGGGGCAGCGTTCAACGGTGCGATGGCGGTCGCGGATGCGTTGCCGGTGGGCGTGGCGTCAAAGGGGATCAAGGCGGCGACGAAGGGCGTCACTGTACTCAAAAAGGGATCCCTGACGGCGAACGCCGCGCGCAGTCGGCTGCGGGATTGGGGTGTCGCTAAGAAGGGCGAGGAAATCCACCACACCGTCCCCTTGGACGGCATAGGCCGAGGCGAGCAGAACTGGAGGAATCACTATGCCTTCCTGAAAGTACTGCCGCAGGAGACACATCGGCGTCTGACGGGAAGTTGGAACGGAAAGCCCCGCTTCGACCCGATCCGACGCGTGTGGCACGGCACGACGGATTGGCAGAAGGCAGCGCCCACGGGGGCCTCAGCCTACGCGGCTGACGCCTGGGAGAACGTCACGCGCCCATTCTCGCCGCCAGCGCCAGGCCCCAAGAAGCGAGGTCGTTAGCGCTCAGCTTCCCAAATGCGCCGGCCTGACGTATGTTCCGGTTTTGTTCTGGCGGAGCTGTGCCGTGAAAACATCCGAGGCGAACTTTCACTTTCCGGTTCTGGGATTCACATTGGATCTCAACTTATGGGGATTCCAGGATCTGGATCGCCTAACCAGGTGCGGCCCCCGCACCCTGAAGGACGGCATCCAGACAGGAATGGAACTCGTCGATGCGGACGGTCGCCGATGGAGAGTTCGCTCGATACGGCGAACCGGTCGCGCCGGGTCGCTGTTGTCCCTGCTGCTGCCGTTCGGGCCACCTCAGTCCCGCATCGAACACGACTTGGAACCGATGGAATCGGTCTCGATCGAAGAGCTCCGCAAGAAGGTCTGTACGGCTCTGGAGGCCCACGCCGAGAACTATTTCGAGGGTGGTGAGCGGGAGACTGAATTCGAGCCGCTGCTCGCCGCGGTGAGGGCGGCTGGCTCGGTCAGCGAACTCTACGAACTGCTACAGCCCGACACCTTTGAGCCGCACTGATCTGCCTCTGTGTCCCGAGGCGGCGCATCGTCAGGCGGCCGTCGGCTTGTCGTCGAAGCCACGGGCCGTCAGCCACAGGCCCGCGACGAGCTGGACGACCGCCAGGGGCGCCAGGAAGTAGAACGACACCTCCGCGCCGAGCACGCCGGTGAAGACGCCGGTCATCTGGGAGGCGGTGGCCGCGAGCCCGGCGACGGCGAGCCAGCGTGGGATCCAGCGGCTGCGGAACAGGATCACGTAGAGGACAAAGGCGCCCGTCCCGCCCAGCAGCAGGTGCGGATAGTGCAGGCCGTCCCGTTGCTGGGTGACCAGGGCCCAGATCGGCTCGGTGAGCTGGGCCAGGGCGCCATCGGGCGCCGACAGCATCGCGGTCCCCAGCGAATGGAAGAGCTGGTAGCTCGCCATCTCGCCGCCGCCCATTCCGAACGAGGCCGCCCGGACGCCCAGCAGCAGGAAGGCGAGCCAGGCGAACGCCCGGCCGCACGAGTGCTGGCAGACGAGCCCCGCCACGGCGATCGAGACCACGCCCGACACCATGCCCATCAGCACGATGATGCCGATCAGGCCCGGCTGGGCCGCCGCCCCCGCGAACAGGCCCATGGGGCCGTCTCCGACGCGGATCATCGGCTGGAGGAAGAAGTTCGACGCGATGTCGAGCGCATAGCCGGCGAGGATGGCGAGACCGATCCATCGGCCGGCGCGGTTCAGATCTGTCATGCAGGTCCCGTGCGCATCTGGCGGTCCCAAAGCCACCAATATTGACGGTGTCAATTTAGCGTCGAAATTGACGGCGTCAATAAGCCTGGATCGGCTTCCGGGCGCGCAAGCAAAAGCGCCGCCGCCCGCTTGACGGACGACGGCGCCAGGTTCGAGCGGCGATCGCCTCGAGTGCGTCAGAACTCCAGGCAGATCTTCCCGAAGTGCTTCTGGGAGAGCTGGTGGGCGAAGGCCGCGGCGATACCGTCGAGTGGGAAGGTGGAATCGATCACCGGCTTGATGCCGTTGGCCTCGATGGCCGCGATCATCTCTTCCTGCTCCTGTCGCGAGCCGACCGTGACACCCTTGATCGCCACGTTTTTCGACATGGCCACTGCCGTCGCGACCTCGCCCGCAAAGCCGGCCAGCACGCCGATGAGGGAGATGTGGCCGCCGATGCGCACGGCCGCCAGCGACTGGTTCATGGTGCCGGCGCCGCCGATCTCGACGACCACGTCTACGCCCCGGCCGCCGGTGAGG
>JBKOYY010000063.1:0-8592 GCA_046725615.1 Pseudomonadota bacterium | reverse complement strand
GGGCTACATCGCCGACGTGACCCCGCCCGAGCGCCGCACTCGGTCTATGAGTTGGATGAGCGCCGCCTGGAACGTCGGCCTGATCGTGGGACCGGGGCTGGGCGGGATTTTCGCCAAGCCGTCGCTGGGTCACATCGGCTTCCAGCTGCCGCTGTTCGTCTCGGCCGGCCTGTTCATGACGTCCTCCCTGCTGATCCTGCTGTTCATCCGCGAGAGCCGGCAGCGGGACGAGAGCAACACCTTCCGCCCGAACCGGTGGGCGGCCATGGGTGAGGCGGCGCGCCATCCCGTGGTCGGACGCCTGATGCTGGTGACCTTCCTGGTGGGTTTCGCCTTCACCGGCATCGAGGCGATCTTCGGGCTCTGGACCGAGGCCCGCTACGGCTGGGGTCCGCGCGAGATCGGCTGGGCCTTCATGTTCGTGGGCGTCGCCTCGGCCGTGACCCAGATCTTCCTCACCGCCCCGCTCTCCGAGAAATTCGGTCAGGCGACGATGCTGGCGGTCGGAATGGCGATCACCGTGGTCTGCATCGGGCTGCAGCCGTTCTCGCCCGGCGGCACGGTCACCATCGTCCTGATGAGCCTGTCGGCCATCGGCCAGTCCGTAGCCTGGCCCAACGTCTCGGCTTTGATCTCCGAGACCGCCGATCCGCACCGGCAGGGGCAGATCCTCGGCCTCAACAACGCCATGGGCGCCCTGGCCCGGGTCGCGGGGCCGCAGTGCGCGGGCGCGACTTTCCCGCTGAACATCAACGCTCCCTTCTTCCAGGGGGCCGTCATGGTGGTGCCGGCGATCTTCCTGGCGATCAGCGCCGGCCGCCGGGCCCAGATCTGGCGCCGGGACGCCGAGAGCTCGGAATCCGCGTAAGCCCGCCGCTCTCGCCCAGGGCGCCCATGAATACGGCGCCTGGCGGTATCGGGAGCCATGACCGCATATCCCCTGGCCCCGCCCTGCCGGACCTGGGCTAGACGGAGCGTCCCTTCCGACAGGAGCCGCCATGGCTTTCCGCCCGCTGATCCTCTTTGCCGGCCTCGCCCTCGCGCCCCTCGCCGCCCACGCGCAGACCGTCGTCACCCATTCGCCCATGCCGCCCCGCCCCGACGGCTCGGCGCCGGCGTTCAGCGCGGCGGTGACCGCGGGCGACACGGCCTATCTGTCGGGAGTGACCGACGGCGGCGCAGCCCTGGGCGGCACGCCGGCCGACGCGGCGCGGCGGGCCCTGGACGGACTGAAGCGCAACGCCGAGGCGGCCGGGCTCACCATGGACGACGTCGTCTGGGTGCAGGTGTTCTCCACCAACCTGGACGACTATGCGGCGTTCAACGAGGTGTATCGCGGCTACTTCAAGGGGCCCCTGCCCGCCCGCGCCTACATCGGCGCCGACAAACTGCTGGGCGGCGCGCGGTTCGAGGTGATGGGGATCGCGGTGCGGAAGGCGAAGTAGCGTCAGACCTGGATATCGACGACCAGACCTTTGCGGGCGTCCTTGGACGATTGAGCGGCGACGGCCGTGGCGGTCAGCTCAGCGCTCTTCTGAGCATTCCGCTCGGCGGTCTTGTCGTCCTGCTGGGCGCGAACCGGCGGCATGGGGGCGACAGGGGGTTGCGACGCAATCGACGCCGCGGGGGTGACGCTGGACATGGCTCGTCTCCTCCGGCCACGGTTCGGCGGCCGACAGGACCATGGTTTAGCTCGCCTCGGGTAACCGATCCTCAAGGGATGGGGTAAATCCCGGGAAAGCATCACCAGGTCGCTCTGCGCGCCCGGCGCCTTGCAATTCCCTGCCCTTTCGCGTACTAGCCCGCCCCTTCGGAACCGCCTGGCCCCAAGGCATGCCATGGCGGTTCATCAACACGACAGAGGACGGGACCTTCGGGGCCCGACGTGAAATGCCCAAACTGAAGACCAAGTCGGGCGTGAAGAAGCGCTTCAAGCTGACGGCGTCTGGCAAGCTGAAGGCCGGCGTCGCCGGCAAGCGCCACCGCCTCATCAGCCACAACGCCAAGTACATCCGTCAGAACCGCGGCACCAAGGTGATGAGCGAAGCTGATACCAAGATCATCAAGCTTTGGCTCCCCTACGGCCTCTAAGGAGAACTGACAGATGGCTCGCGTGAAACGGGGCGTTGTCGCCCACGCCAAGCACAAGAAGGTTCTCGAGCAAGCCAAGGGCTTCTACGGGCGCCGCAAGAACACCATCCGCGCCGCCAAGGCGGCCGTGGACAAGGCCGGCCAGTACGCCTATCGCGACCGCAAGGTGCGCAAGCGCATGTTCCGCTCGCTGTGGATCCAGCGGATCAACGCCGCGGCGCGCCTGGAAGGCTTCACCTACTCGCAGTTTATCCACGGCCTTGAGAAGGCCGGGATCGAAATGGACCGCAAGGTTCTCGCCGACGTCGCCGGCGCCGATCCGGTCGCTTTCAAGGCCATCGCCGACAAGGTTCGCGCCGCGCTGGCTTAAGCCTTAGGTCTCGACGAGACCCTGAAGCTTTCAAGAGCCCTCCGGCCGAACCGCCGGAGGGCTTTTTGCTGCCTTCCGCTCATGACCGTCCTCCTCTAGAGCAGACCCCCTCATGACCGACTACTCCGAACTCGCGCGCACGCTCGACGAGCGCATCGCCGCCGCGACCGACCTGGCCGCGCTGGAAGCCATCCGGGTCGAGGCCCTGGGCAAGACCGGCTCGATCTCCGAGCTCCTCAAGTCGCTGGGCAAGATGAGCCCCGACGAGCGCCGGGAGCAGGGGCCGAAAATCAACGGCCTGCGCGACGGCGTCGCCGCGCACATCGCGCGCCGCAAGTCCGCGCTGGAAGCCGCCGAGCTGGACGCCAAGCTGGCTTCGGAGCGGGTGGACCTGTCGCTGCCGCCGCCGCCCGAGCGCCGTGGCCGCGTCCATCCCACCATGCAGGTGATGGACGAGATGATCGCGGTCTTCGCCGACATGGGCTTCGCGCTCGCGGAAGGTCCGGACATCGAGGACGACTTCCACAACTTCACCGCCCTCAACTTCCCGCCGAAGCACCCGGCGCGGGAGATGCACGACACCTTCTGGCTGCCCGAGGACGAGCGCGGCGAGCGCAAGGTGCTGCGCACCCACACCAGCCCGGTGCAGGTGCGGGTCATGCAGCGACTGAACGAGAAGCTGCCGTCCTGGATCGCGAATGGGCAGGAGCCGCCGATCCGCGTGATCGTGCCCGGTCGCACCTACCGTTCGGACAGCGACGCCACCCACACGCCGATGTTCCACCAGCTGGAAGGCCTGGTCATCGATCGGAACATCCACATGGGCCACCTGAAGTGGACGCTGGACACCTTCATCAGCCGCTACTTCGAGACCCCGGTGGTCGAGACGCGGTTCCGGCCGCACCACTTCCCGTTCACCGAGCCCTCGGCCGAGATGGACGTGCGCTGCGACCGCTCGGGCGCCGACGTGAGGATCGGACAGGGGACCGACTGGATGGAAATCGTCGGCTGCGGGATGGTGCACCCCAACGTGCTCCGCAACTGCGGCCTGGATCCCGACCAGTGGCAGGGCTTCGCCTTCGGCTTCGGCATCGACCGGCTGGGGACGCTGAAATACGGCATGCCCGACCTGCGCGACATGTTCGCCAGCGACGTGCGCTGGCTGGAGCACTACGGCTTCTCGGCCTTCCAGGCGCCGAACACCGCCACGGGCCTGAGCTGAGGGAGAGACGGCAATGAAATTCACCCTCTCCTGGCTCAAGGAGCATCTCGACACGTCCGCCACCGTCGATCAGGTGGTGGAGGCCATGACCATGGCCGGCCTCGAGGTCGAGCACGTCGAGGACCCCGCGACCAAGTTGGCCGCGTTCTCGGTCGCGAAGATCGTGGAGGCGGTGCAGCACCCCAACGCCGACAAGCTGCGGGTCTGCCAGGTCGAGACGAAGGACGGCCGGTTGGAGATCGTCTGCGGCGCCCCCAACGCGCGGGCCGGCCTGACGACCATCTACGCGCCCCTCGGCGCCTATGTGCCGGGCAGCGGGATCACGCTGGAGGCGCGCCCGGTCCGCGGCGTCGTCTCCAACGGGATGCTCTGCTCGGCGCGCGAGCTGGAAGTCGCCGAGGAGTCGGACGGCATCGTCGAACTCCCCGACAACCTGGCCGTCGGGACCAGCGCCGTGGACGCTTTCGGCCTGGAGGCGGTCATCGACTTCGAGGTGACGCCGAACCGGCCCGACTGGCTGGGTGTCCGCGGCATCGCCCGCGACCTCGCCGCGGCGGGGCTGGGGACCCTGAAGCCGGATCCCGTGCAGCCGGTGGCCGGCGGCTATCCCTGCCCGATCGAGATCAAGGTCGATGGAAGCGCCTGCCCGGTGTTCGCGGGCCGCCTGATCAAGGGCGTGAAGAATGGTCCGTCGCCCGCGTGGCTCCAGCAGCGGCTGACTTCGATCGGCCTGCGCCCGATCAACGCCCTCGTCGACGTGACGAACTACATCACCTACGACCGCGGCCGGCCGCTGCACGTCTACGACCGGGCCAAGCTGGTCGGCGAGGTGATCGAGGCGCGGCTGGGACGCGGCAAGGCCGAGGCGGGATCCGGCCAGGCCTCGCCGGCCGAGCACCACGACGAACAGCTCATCGCGCTCGACGGCAAGACCTACGACCTGTCGTCCGAGATGTCGGTCATCTCCGACGCCGGCGGCGAACGGCCGATCGGCATCGGCGGCGTCATGGGCGGGGAGTCCACCGGTTGCTCGGACGACACGGTCGACGTGTTCGTGGAGTGCGCCTGGTTCGACCCGATCCGCACCGCCCAGACCGGTCGGACCACCGGCATCACCTCCGACGCCCAGTATCGGTTCGCCCGAACGGTGGACCCCGAGTCCGTCGTTCCCGGCATCGAGTACGCCACCCGGATGATCCTCGAGCTCTGCGGGGGCGAGCCCTCGGAGGTGCGCGTGGCCGGCAAGGCGCCCGCGCCGCCCGCGCCGGTGGCCTTCGACCGCAGCTATGTGAAGAGGCTGTCGGGCCTCGACGTCTCGGACGCCCGCATCGACGAGATCCTGGAAAAGCTGGGCTTCAAGGTCGAGGCCGGCCAGGTCACCCCGCCATCCTGGCGGCGCGACGTGGAGGGCAAGGCCGACCTGGTCGAGGAGGTCGCGCGGATCGAAGGCTTCGGGGCCCTGCCCTCGACGCCCCTGCCCGAAATCGCCCGCCCGCCCGGCGGCGCCCTGACCGTGCGCCAGCGGCGCATGCGCGACGCCCGTCGGCTGATGGCCGCGCGCGGCTACGCCGAGGCGGTGACCTGGAGCTTCATGCGCCGCGAATGGGCCGAGCTGTTCGGCGGCGGCCAGCCCGAACTGGTGCTGAGCAACCCGATCGCGGCCGAGCTGTCGACCATGCGGCCGTCGGCCCTGGCCAACCTGATCGACGCGGCGGCGCGCAACGCCCGCAAGGGCTTCGCGGACGCCGCGCTCTTCGAGGTGGGGCCGAACTTCCGCGGGGACCAGCCCGCCGACCAGTGGACGGCCGTCACCGGTCTGCTCGCCCCGCACACGCCCAAGCACTGGGCGAAGACGGGCGGTGATCCGCTGTTCGAGCTAAAGGCCGATCTGCTCGCCCTGCTGGACGAGGTGGGCGCCCCGACGCTGCAGGTGGTCCAGGGTCAGAACGCGGCATGGTGGCACCCGGGGCGCTCGGCCCGGCTGCAACTCGGCCCCAAGGTGGTGATCGCCGAGTTCGGCGAACTGCACCCGAACGTGCTCAAGGCCATCGACGCCGACGGCCCGATGTTGGCGTTCGAGCTCAATCTCGACGCCATCCCGGAGCCCAAGCGGAAGGGTGTGAAGACCAAGGCGGCGCTGGAGCTCTCCGCCCTGATGCCACTCCGGCGCGACTTCGCCTTCCTCGTAGCGACCGAGACCCCGGCGGGCGACCTGGTCCGCCCGATCCAGGGCGCGGACAAGGCGCTGATCGCCGAGGCCCGGGTGTTCGACGTCTACGCCGGCGCCGGCGTGCCTGAAGGCATGAAGTCCGTGGCTGTCGAAGTCGTCGTCCAGCCCCGCGAGAAGACGCTCACCGACGCCGAGATCGAAGCCCTGTCGGGCCGGATCGTGGCGGCGGCCGAGAAGGCGGTCGGGGCGAAGCTGCGCGGCTGACGCAGGATGCCGGGGCGGGTTGACTGACGTCGCGCGACGGCGGTCGACTTGCGCCATGGAAGTCAACGGCGTCGCCCACACCTTCATCACGGCGGGGGACTTCGAAGCCTCCGTCGCCTTCTACCGGAAGCTGCTGCCCTTCCTCGGCATGCGGGAGGTCGCGGACAGTCCGGACACCTACTACTGCGTGGGCGGCCGGACGGGCTTCGGCATCCGCCGGCCGGACCCCGAGCACGCGGGCGCGCGGTTCGTGCAATTCCGCGTGGGGCTGCACCACCATTGCTGGCGGGCCCGCTCGCGGGAGGACGTCGACGCGCTCCACGCCTTCCTGGTGGAGATCGGCGCGAAGATCGTCCACCCGCCGCAGGACGAGCCCTGGGCGCCCGGCTACTACGCCGTGCTGTTCGAGGACCCCGACGGCGTCCGGCTCGAGCTCAACCACGTGCCGGGGAGAGGCCTCTTCGACACCGCCACGCAGCGCGTGGGCGCCAGCCTGGACGACCGCTGAAGCGGTTCAGAACGGGATGATGCTGCGCTTGCGGGTGTAGGCGAGGTAGCCGACGTTCGCGCCCAGGCGCAGGCCGACGCCGGCCCGGATCGGCGCCAGGGTCACGTCCTCGGCCTTCTGGTAGTTCACGCCCAGGCCGCCCACGAGGTAGGCCGAGCCTTCGACGCCCGGGAACCGCTGGAAGATGCGCTCGGGCTCGAACAGGTTGTAGCAGAGGGTGAAGACGCGGCTGGCGTTACCGCCCCAGTCCCAGCCCACCGAGGGGCCCTGCCAGAAGACCTCCATCGGCTGGCGGTCCTTCATGTAGAGCAGGCCACGACCATAGCGCAGGCCGAACACGAACGAGCCCGAGCCCTCCTCGCCCGCGATGTAGGCGGTGGGCCGGCCGTTCTTGGCGAAGATGCGCTCGACGGCGGCGCCGGCGGACTCGGCGGTCACGCCCAGGAAATCCGACACGCCCGAGACGATCTCATCCTGGCTGTAGGTGGAGGCGCCCGGCGCGCCGGTCGGACCGGCCGACGGATAGGCGGGCGTGGTGTTGGGCGGCGGCGGCCCCTCGGCCGGCGGCAGCGGCTGGGACTGCACCGTCTGGGCGCGGACCAGCGACGGGGCGCCGAGGGCGACGATGCCCGAAGCGATGAGTTTGCGTCGATCCATGGGCGCTTCTCGCCTCCAGTTGCCGTGAATCAGGTCCGCCCAGCGCCCCTGCATGGCGGCGTCAGCCTTAATGGTGGATTAACCACGATCCGCGGCGACAAAGGGGCCGCCTATGTTGCGGCCGCGAATGTGCTAGAGGGGCGCGCAAGATGACCACGCCTCTCGACAAGATCCGCAATTTCTCGATCGTCGCGCACATCGACCACGGCAAGTCCACGCTCTCGGACCGTCTGATCCAGGAGACGGGGGCGCTGACCGCGCGCGAGATGTCCGAGCAGGTGCTCGACAACATGGACATCGAGCGGGAGCGCGGGATCACCATCAAGGCCCAGACCGTCCGCCTGCACTACAAGGCCGACGACGGCGAGACCTATGTCCTCAACCTGATGGACACGCCCGGGCACGTGGACTTCGCCTATGAGGTCAGCCGCAGCCTGGCGGCCTGCGAGGGCTCGATCCTGGTGGTCGACGCCTCCCAGGGCGTGGAGGCCCAGACCCTGGCCAACGTCTACCAGGCCATCGACAACAACCACGAGATCGTACCGGTCCTCAACAAGATCGACCTGCCGGCCGCCGAGCCTGAGCGCGTGCGCCAGCAGATCGAGGACGTGATCGGCCTCGATGCTTCCGACGCCGTCGTCTGCTCGGCCAAGTCGGGGGTTGGCATCCACGACGTGCTGGAGGCCATCGTCACGCGCCTGCCGCCGCCGAAAGGCGATCGCGACGCGCCGCTGAAGGCGCTGCTGGTGGACGCCTGGTACGACGCCTACCTGGGCGTGGTGGTGCTGGTGCGGGTGATCGACGGGACGCTCAGGTCCGGCCAGCGCGTGCGGATGATGCAGCAGGGCTCGACGCACCAGATCGACCGCATCGGCGTCTTCAACCCCAAGCGCACCGAGGTGGAGAGCCTCGGCCCCGGCGAGATCGGCTTCATCACCGCGGCGATCAAGGAGGTCGCCGACACCCGCGTCGGCGACACCATCACGGACGAGCGAAAGCCAACCGCGGACCCGCTGCCCGGCTTTCGGCCGGCGATCCCGGTGGTGTTCTGCGGCCTCTTCCCGGTCGACGCCGCCGATTTCGAGAATTTGCGGGCGGCGATGGGCAGGCTCCGCCTCAACGACGCGAGCTTTACCTACGAGATGGAAACGTCGGCGGCGCTCGGCTTCGGCTTTCGCTGCGGCTTCCTCGGCCTCCTGCACCTCGAGATCATCCAGGAGCGGCTCACGCGCGAGTTCGACCTCGACCTGATCGCGACCGCGCCGAGCGTGATCTACCGGATCACGCTCACCAGCGGCGACCGGCTGGAG
>JBKOYY010000146.1:0-16067 GCA_046725615.1 Pseudomonadota bacterium | reverse complement strand
CATCAGCGAGAGCCCGCGCAGGGCGTAGTAGACGAACAGCAGCTTGCGGGGGTCGTAGCGGTCGGTGAGCCAGCCCGACGCCGTCGTGCCGACGATGTCGAAGGCGCCCATGGCCGCCAGCAGCGCCCCGGCCTGGACGAGGGCCAGCCCCCGGTCGCCGCAGAAGGAGATCAGGTGCGTGCCTACGAGCCCGTTGGTGGTGAAGCCGCAGACGAAGAAGGTGGCGAACAGCAGCCAGAAGGCCGGCTTCTGCGCCGCGCGCGCCAGGACGCCGAGCGCCAGCCTCACCGCGTCGAGGGGCCGGCCGGGCGGCGGCGGCGGTTCGATCGTGCTGGCGCCATAGGGTGGCTGGCCGATGTCGGCCGGCCGCTCGGGCATCAGGAACAGCACCAGCGGGATCAGCGCGGCGGCGACGGCCGAAACTGCGATGACCACGGGCCGCCAGCCGCCGCTCTCGGCCAGGGCGGCCATGGCGGGCAGAAAGATCAGGGATCCGGTGGCGGTTGAGGCGCTGAGCAGGCCCATGACAAGACCGCGGCGGGCGTGGAACCACCGGTTCACCACTGTCGCCCCCATGGAGAGCGCCACCGCGCCCGAGCCCAGGCCGGACAGGACGCCCCAGGTCAGGATGTAGTGCCAGGGCTGGGCCATGAAGAGGCTGAGCGCGGTGGACCCGCTCATCAGGACGAGGCCGGCCAGGAGGGTCCGCCTCAGCCCCAGGGTCTGCATGAGGGCCGCGGCGAAGGGCCCCACCAGTCCATAGAGGAAGATCCCTAGTGCGGCCGCGGCCGAGAGGCGGCCCCGCTCCCACCCGAACGCGTCGTGCAGCGGCGTGAGAAGGACGCCGGGCGCCGAGCGCAGTCCCGCCGCGGCCAGCAGAGCGAGGAAGGTGACCGCCGCCACCACCCACGCATAGTTCTGGCCAAGCGGCCGGCTGCGGACTACAGTCATGTTACCTACCGGTACGGCAATATCTGTCGGCCGCTATTAGGTACCGATCGGTAACATCGTCAAGCACGACCATGACCAGAAGCTCTAAGGACGGCCCCAGGGCCGCTGAACGAATCCTCTCGACCGCCGGCGAACTGTTCTATCGGGAAGGCACGCGGGCCATCGGGGTGGACGAGATCGTCACCCGCGCCGGCGCCACCAAGCCCAGCCTCTATCGCGCGTTCGAATCCAAGGACCAGCTCATCGCCGCCTACCTCGCGGGCGAGGGCGAAGGATTCTGGCGGTACTTCGACGCGGCGGTCGAAGGCCATCCGGGAGATCCGCGGGCCCAGATCCTTGCCTTCTTCGACGCGCTGGGCGAACGCGCCGCGCGGCCGGGCTATCGCGGCTGCGCCCTCACCAACGCGGCGGTCGAGTATCCCGCGCCCGACCACCCCGGCCGGCGCGTGTCGGTCGGCCACAAGCAGGACCTGCGGGAGCGGCTGCGCGGGATGACCAAGGCGATGGGCGCGCGCAAGCCCAAGAAGCTCGCCGACGCCCTGCTGCTGCTGATCGAGGGCGTCTATGTCTCCAGCCAGCTCTTCGGGCCCGACGGTCCGGCCGGCGCAGCCCGAATGGCCGCCGAGGCGTTGATCGAGGCCCACACCCGGGAGCCGCCGAAGGACGCCGCATGATCCCCCTCGCCACCATCGGCTACGAGAGCGCGCCCCAGGCGCGGGTGATCGAGACCCTGAAGACCGCCGGCGTCGAGGTGCTGATCGACGTCCGCGCGGTGGCGGCGTCCCGGAGGGCCGGCTTCTCCAAGGGCCTTCTGTCCGCGAGCCTTGAGGACGCGGGCATCGAATACGTCCACCTGCGCGCCCTGGGCACGCCGAAGGAAGGCCGCATGGCCGCCCGCAAGGGCCGCACCGCCGAGATGCGCGCCATCTTCGAGGCGCACCTCGCCGAACCGGAGGCGCAGCTCCAGCTCGCCCGCGCGATCGAGATCGCCAAGGCGAAGAAGGCGGCCCTGCTCTGTTACGAAGCCGACCACCGTGGCTGCCACCGGTCCATCGTCGTGGAGCGCATGCAGGAGGCCGCCGACTTCCAGGTCGAGAACCTGCAGCCGTCCACGCTGTAGAGGATCCCTCTAGCTTTCCCCGGCGTCGCGGCGCGATGATCCCCGCAAAGGGAGGATCCCCAATGAACGCGCCCGCCGCCATCGACGTCACCACCACCGACTGGACCTGCTTCGACGTCAGCATCCAGGACCACGTCGCCCATATCCGGCTGAAGCGGCCCGAGGCCATGAACAGTATGGTCCGCGAGTTCTGGAACGAACTGCCGCAGATCGTGCGCGACATCGACGACAACGCCCGCGCGCGCTGCATCGTCATTTCGTCGACCGGCAAGCACTTCTGCGCCGGCATGGACCTGGCGGTCTTCCAGGGCGGCGGCTCCACCTCCGCGCCCGCCTCGCAGGACCGGCACATCAACGCCGAGGCCATGCGCCACCACGTGAAGAACCTGCAGGACAGCTTCTCCTGCCTCGACGAGGCGCGCATCCCGGTGATCGCGGCGATCCAGGGCGGCTGCGTCGGCGGGGCGGTGGACATGACCAGCGCCTGCGACATCCGCTACTGCACCGCCGACGCCTTCTTCGTGATCCAGGAGATCAACATCGGGATGACGGCCGACGTCGGCACCTTCCCGCGGCTCTGCAAGCTGATCCCGGAGGGCTGGGTTCGCGAGCTGGCCTACACCGGCCGCAGGCTGCCGGCGCTGCGGGCCAAGGAGATCGGCCTGGTCAACGAGGTCTTTGACACCCACGAGCAGGTGATCGACCACGCCCTGGTCACCGCCCGCGAGATCGCGAGCAAGGCGCCGCTGGCGGTCACCGGCTCGAAGGTCATGATCAACTACGCCCGCGACCACACCATCAAGGACGGTCTGGACTACATCGCGGTCTGGCAGACGGCGATGTTCTCGGGCCCGCACATGGCCGAGGCGTTCAAGGCCAAGGCCGAGAAGCGCGATCCGCAGTTCGAGAACCTGGCCCCGCTCCGCAAGGAGATGTGATCAGATTTCCAGCTCGGCGCCGGTGAGGTCGCAACCGGCCACGCGGGCGCCGTCCATCTCGGCCTCGAGGAACCGCGCGCGCGGGGCGTGGGCGCCGCGCAGGTCGGCGCCGCGCAGCGAGGCGCGACTGAAGTCGGTGCGGACGAAGCGGTTGTCGCCAATGGCCAGCGGACCCATCTTCGCGCCGCGCAGGTCGGCGCGGGCGAGCTGGGCGCCGGTGAAGCGGGCGCCGCGCAGGTCGGCGTCGCGCAGGTTGGCCCCGCGGAAGTCGCAGTTGGTGAGGTCCGCGCCCTGCAGCTGGGCGCCTTCCAGGTCCATGCCGAAGAAGATCGAGTTGGGCGCCGACAGGCCGGACAGGCGCCGCTTCTTGAGGGACTTCATCGGCCGGAAGTCGACCTGGTGGAGTTTCATCACCTCGCCGTGCCGGCCGTTGGAGTCGCAGAACGCCTCATGGTCCGAGACCACGTCGGTGAGCGACTTGTCGTCGATGTAGAAGATCGGCGGGGGCGCGCGCAGCACGTCGGTGAGGTCGGCGTCGTCCAGGCGCGCCTGACTGAGGTTCACCCCCGTCAGCACCGCCCGCTTCATCGAGGCGCCGCTGAGATCGGCGCCGCCCAGGTCCGCGCCCGACAGGTCCGCGCCGTCGAGCACCGCCCGCATCAGCTTGGCGCCGGTCAGGATCGCGCCCGAGAGGTTGGCGTCGGTGAAGTCCGAGGTCATGGCCACGGCGCCGGTCATCTGGGCGCCCTGGAGGTTGGCCCCCGCGAGGACGGCGTAGTTCAGCTCTCCCGGCCGGTGCTCGTGGCGCAGGATGCGGAAGCCGTCCAGCTTGTCCTGCAGGGCGATGCGGCCCTCGCGCAGGTCGCAGCCGGCCAGCTCGGCGCCGGCCAGGTTCGCGCCGCGCATGCAGGCGCCGCGCAGGTCGGCCCGCTTGAGGTTCACATGGCGCATGTCGGCTTCGCGCAGGTCGGCGCCGAAGAGGATCGCGCGGGAAAGGTTGGAGCGGGCCAGGGTCGAGCCCGCCAGCTTGGCGCCGGTCAGGTCGGCGTCGCGCAGATCCACGCCCTCGAGCGAACAGTTGGCGAGATCCGCGTAATGCAGCGCCAGCCGCCGTCCGCCGGCGCGGCCCGCCAGGTAGCGCTGGTGCGCATCGAGCGCCTCGCGCAAGGCATGGGCGTCGAGCGCCGTATGATGCTGCTGCGGTTGGGACGACATGGAGGCCTTCGCGTTCACCATGCCGTGTCGCACTTAAGGATGGGTTGCCCGACAGCCTTAAGGGAAGGTTTCCCGCAACCCAAAGTCGCAGACTTCGGGGCGGTCAGCCTCACAGCCACCCGCGGCGCTTGAACCAGACCACCGGCACCACGCCGGCCACCAGCATCAGGACCAGCGCGAAGGGGTAGCCGGTGACCCAGTGCAGCTCGGGCATGATGTCGAAGTTCATGCCGTAGATCGACGCCACCAGGGTGGGCGGCATGAAGGCCACCGCCACCACCGAGAAGAACTTGATGATGCCGTTCTGCTCAATGTTGATCAGGCCCAGCGCCGCATCGAGCAGGAAGGTGATGTGCGCCGACTGCTGGCCGGCGTGCTCGGTCAGGGACTGGGCGTCGCGCTGCAGGGCCTCCAGGTGGGCGCGGCAGGCCGGGTCGCCGCCGATCTCGCGCGCGAGGATGGCGAAGCCGAGGGTGCGCGCCAGGCTGACCAGGCTGTTGCGGGTCAGGGAGGTCACCGACTGCGCCTGGGCGAGTCCCGTCAGGAGGGGTCGGAAGTTGCCGGCCGGCGGGCGGTTGAACACCAGGGTGGAGACCTCCTCAACCTTGTGGCCCATGTCGTCGAGGGTCTGGGCGAGCCGCTCGACCACCGCGTCGAACAGCCCGAGCAGGGCCTCGGTGCCGCTGTCGATCGCACCCTGCGGCGCGCGCTCGGCGAAGACCGTGAAGGCGCGGAGCGGCTCATAGCGCAGGGTGACCAGCAAGCCTTTGGCGAGGACGAAGGTGACGGGCGTGGCGAACGGCGTGTCCTGGTGGCTGCGGGCCAGCAGGGTGGCGGTCATGAACGTCGCGCCGTCTTCCTGGTAGAGGCGGCTGGAGGGCTCGAGCGCCTCCATCTCCTCGATGGTCGGCAGCTGCACCCCGAGCGCCGCTTCCACGGCCAACTCTTCCTCGCGGGTCGGCGTCAGCAGGTCTATCCAGACCACATCGGGATCCGGCTTCCATCCGGGTCCTGCCGGTTCGAGCCGGGCGGCGCCTTGTCCGCGCCGAAGGACGTTGAGCATGCCGCGGCCTCCGCCCGCCCTTTTGGGCGTGCGTCCCCGGGAGCGTCAACCCTGGAGGGTCAGCGGTCGCTGCCGCCGTCGCCGCGCGTGGCGGCCGCGATCAGGGCGGCGATCCGGTCGGTGGAGTCCGCGGCCTGGGTCAGGACGCTCATCGGACCCTGGGACGGACGCACGGCGCTGGCCATCTGCGAGGCCGCCGACTGCGCCACGGCGATGGCGCCGTTCTGCAGCCGCGACATGCCCGAGGCGGCGAGGATCCGCGCGGTGTTGTCCGGGTAGATGAAGCCGTGGGTGGCGTAGGTGGACCCGCCGAGGTCGCGGTTCGGGTCGTACCAGACCTTCACCTGGCTCCAGTCGCCGGCGGGCGACACGTCGATGACGGTGACGTCCTTCTCGACCTTGCCGCGCGAGCCTTCGATCGGGCTCCAGTTGGCATGGGTGATCTGGACGACGCGGTCGGTCAGCACCTGGCTGACGACGGCCACGTGGCCGAGGCGCATCCGGGCGGTGGGCTTGAAGCACAGGACGGCGCCGGCGCGGGGCGTGAAGCCCGTCTCGTACTTGCCGGCGGCCTGTTTCCACCAGGTCCAGGCGTCGCCAAAGATCTGGATGCCCGAAATGAGGCGGGCGAACGGCACACATTGCCAATAGGTATCGGCGCTCGCAGCGACCGGCGTGAAGGCGATCGCGGCCGCGGCGGCCAAGGAACCCACAAGGGCCCGGGTCCGTTTCAGCATGCTATCGGTGACTCCCCGACGTCTCGGTGCGAAGGGGTAACCGTATCCGCGTTGAGTGAAAAGAGGGTTTACGCCGCGCGGCGGGATGTCGCGCACGGATTATCCACAGCTTGTCCCAGGCATGATGCCAGGCAGCCCCCGACAGACCCTAGTGGATACGCGGAAATCGAAAGTCATGGTTCGCGATTCAAGAAAACTATTGGCGAACGGGCGTTTCACATCCCGTATTTGAGCTGTAGACAACTGAAAAACAGGCGACAGGTTAAGCGATTGTAACATGATCTAATCTACGCCTCACATCCGGGTAACAAGCCGAAACAAGAGCTCGGCGTCCGAGGCCACGTCTTCGGCAGGACTCGCCCAAGAGGAGAATTTTCCCGTTCACAGCCGCGTGAACCCTGATGCGGCGCCCACAAAAGCGGCGCCGTAGGCCTTCTTTCGGCGGGGGGTGGCGAAGCTGGACTGACCACCTAGATATCCGAGGGGGAAAATCTGGGAGGATCTAATGGATATCGCCGCGCTCGTGAGCGACCCGGCAGCTTGGGCCGCGCTCATCACGCTGATCGTGATGGAGGTCGTGCTCGGCATCGACAATCTAATCTTCATATCGATCCTCTCGAACAAGCTGCCCGAGCACCAGCGCGCGACCACCCGGAGGATCGGGATCACCCTGGCGCTGGTCATGCGCCTGGCGCTGCTGTCGACCCTGGCCTTCATCGTCGGCCTGACACAGCCCGTGTTCTCGCTGCCCTGGCAGGGTCCCCCTGGCGCGTATGGCGAGCCGGCGTTCGACCTGGCCTTCTCCTGGCGCGACCTGATCCTGATCGCCGGCGGCCTGTTCCTGGTCTGGAAGGCGACGACCGAGATCCACGAGAAGGTCCAGCCCAGCGACGGCCACGGCATCATGGACACCGGCGCCAAGGTGGTCACCAACATGGGCGCCGCGGTCTTCCAGATCATCCTGCTGGACCTGGTGTTCTCGATCGACTCGATCCTGACGGCCGTCGGCATGACCGAACACCTGCCGATCATGATCACCGCCGTGGTCATCACGGTGGCCATCATGCTGCTCGCCGCCGACCCGCTGGCGAACTTCATCAACAACAACCCGACCGTGGTGATGCTGGCGCTGGGCTTCCTGCTGATGATCGGCGCGGTGCTGATCGCCGACGGCTTCGGCGTGCATGTGCCGAAGGGCTACATCTACGCCGCGATGGCGTTCTCCGCCGGGGTCGAGGCGCTGAACATGCTGGCCCGCCGCAAGCGGCCGACCGTCGAGGACAAGATGCTGCACTGAGCCGCCGGCGCGGCTGTCGGGCCTCAGCCGCCCGACAGCACGTCGCGGGGATCGGCCTCGTTCTCCAGCGGCTCGCCAGCGAGGTAGCGACGCAGGTTCTCGACGAACAGCGCGTCGTTGCGTGGCACGTTGCCGGCGGTGATGCCCGAGCTGTGCGGCGTGAGCGTAACGCGCGGGTGGCGCCAGAAGGGGCTGTCCGTCGGCAGCGGCTCGGTCTCGAAGACATCGAGGACCGCGTGCCCGGGCGTTCCCCGGTCCAGCGCCGCCAGCAGGGCCGGCTCGTCCACGAGCGCGCCACGGCCGACGTTCACGAACACCGCGTCCGGCTTCATCCGGCCAAAGGCGTCCGCGTCCGCGATATGCCGCGTCTCGGGCGTCGCCGGCGCGGCCAGGACGACGACATCGGCGTCCGGCAACAGATCCAGGAACGCCGACGGCGGCGCGATGCGGTCGGCCAGCGCGTCGGGGGCGACGCTGCGGCGGACGGCGGTGACGTGGGCGCCAAAGGCCTTCGCCCGTTGGGCGACGCCGCGGCCGATGGCGCCGAAGCCCAGGATCAGCCAGCGCGAGCCGTCGATCTCGCGGAAGGGTCGCCGGTCCCACTGGCCGGCGGCCTGGGCCGCACGGCGCGCGGCGCCGTCCTGGAAGGCGTCGAGCACGCCCCAGAGCACATAGTCGGCCATGCCGACCGCCTGGCCGTGGCTGGTGGTGAGGCGCGCGCCCTTCTGCACGAACTGGCCGAAGACCGGATTGTCGAAGCCTGCCGCTCCGCTCTGCACCCACTTCAGCGCCGGTGACTTGAGGGCGGAGGTCATGAACGCCCGCGCCCCGCCGCCGAAGAAGACGTCGGCGTTGGCCCACACGGCCTCGGGGGCCGCCTCGTCGGGCGTCAGCGAACGCCCGCCCAGGGTGATCGCCCCGGCGTCGTCCACAAGGACGGGCTCCACCGCCCCACCGTGCGCGGCGATCGCCGCCGAGATTCGGGCGTAACTCTTGTCGTGGATCAGCAGGCGCATGGGGTCCCTCCGCGTCCGGTCTTAGCCGCGGAGGGACTCCGGAGCTAGCGCCCGCCCGACTTGCCGACCTGGGCCGGCGCCGACGGCGTGGGGTGGCCCTGCGCCTGCTCGCGCCGACGCCCGCCGAGGTAGCCCTGCAGCGCGGTGATCTCGGCGGCGTCCAGCGCCCCGGAACCGTCGCGGTCGACCTGGGCGAAGAACGGCTTCAGCCGGTCGCCGAACTCGCCCTTCAGCTCGGCCTTCTGGATCTGACGGTCGAGATTGTCATCGAACATCCCCAGCATCCGCGAGCGGTTCATCTGATCGTCGTAGTCGGTCAGCTTGGCCGAGGTCTCGTCGAGCCAGCGGTAGCGGATGGCCGTGTAGAACATCTCCTCCCACGACTGGTCGCCCCAGACGATGGTCTTGGTGGGGTCGGGGTTGGCCGGGTTCTGCTTGGAGTTGTCGTACCAGTAGCTGGCGACGAGGCGCGACCCCGCCGGCACCTTGATGGGCTGGGCGAAGGTGTATTCCCGCTGCCAGTTGAAGTCGTAGCGCGGCATCGCCAGCAGCCGGGTCCGGGCGCCGTCGGGCGTCTCGAGCCACAGGTCCGAGGCGTAGCCGCGATAGTGGGCGTGCGGGAACGCCGAATAGAGCAGCATGTCCTTCGGCACGGTCAGGTAGGCGGTCTCCTTGTGCCGCGCCTCGCCGGCCGGGATGACGATCGTGTTGTCCACGATCACCGAGTTGCGCATCACGAGGCCGGGCTTCTCGCCGCCCTTATAGAAGTAGAGGCCGAGTTGGGACCGGTCGGTGACCTCCTTGCCGAAGGGGGTGTAGTGCGCCTGCACGCCGATGGCGCCGCCAGGGGGCAGATAGGTGCCCACGTTCTTCGGCCACAGCGTGGCCTCTGCGCCCACCGCATAGCCGCCCATCGAAGCGCCCCAGCGGGACTCGTTGCCCTTGCCGTCGGCCGGGACCTCGGTGAGGTAGCCGGTCAGGAAGTGGTGGACGGCCTGGCGCTCGTTGACCTTGAACGCGGCGGCCTTGACCCAGCGGCCCTCCTTCAGCGGATTGACCATCACCGGCCGCTGGTAGTCGACCACGCCCGACGCCGGGATCGTGTAGGCCGGGATGTCGAGGATCAGGTCGGGCTTGCCCATCGGCCATTCGCTGGCGACATGCCGGCGCGCGGCCAGCGGGTCGGCGCCCTCGCCGCGCGGCGCGCCCTGTTCCACCCAGCGCACGATGGTCTTGATCTCGGCGGGGGTGAGGCTCTTGTCGTCGGCGAACTTGCCCACATGGGCGTCCACGTTCCACGGCGGCATCCGGTCGGTGCGGATCACCTCGCGGATCATCGGCGAGAAGCCCTTGACCATTTCGTAGCCGGTCATGGCGAAGGGGCCGATGCCGCCTTCGGAGTGACAGGCCACGCACTTGGCTTCGAGAATGGGGGCGACGTCCTTGGCGTAGGAGATCTTGGCCACCTTGCCACGGTCGGGGAAGTCGATCAGGCAGCCCGACGTCTGCTTCGTCGCGGCCAGCGCCGGCCGCCCGGCGAGGGTGGCCTCGATGGCGTCCTCGGCCCACGGGTGGTCGGCGCGCGCCTTCTGGGTCCCGTAGTCCAGCCGGTCGTCGAGCGGACCGCGGTAGGTGATCTTCCAGCTCTTGGGGTCGACCACGATGAACTCGGCCGTGCGGGTCACGCCGAGCTGTTCGCCCACCAGCTGGTTGGCGTCCTTCAGGATCGGCACGTCGAAGCCGAATTCGGCCTTCTCCTTGGCGATCGCCTCCATGCTGTCCTGGACCGCCGAATTCAGCATCAGGAAGCGGACGCCCTGGCCCTCGTACTTGGCCTTCAGCTCTCGAAGGGCGGGCGCCAGGTTGCGGACGATGGGGCAGCCGTTGGCGTGGGTGACGATGACGATCGCCCGCGCATCGCCCATCCGATAGAGCTCGTGGCCCATGTAGTCGGTGTCGGCGAGCATGAAGTTGTCGATGGTGGCCGGGCTGGCCGGGACGACCGCCTCGACCGCAGCCGCCGGGCTGGCGGCGCTGTAGGCGTCCGGCGCCGAGCCGTCGCTGGCGCAGCCGAACAACAGGACGGACGACGCCGCGGTCACCAACGCGGAAAGGCGCGCCTTCATGGTCTCTTGTCTCCCCCTTCGCGGCGAGGCTTGTAGCGCCCCGTCCGATCGCTCCGGAATACTTCGTTACGTCAAATCATACCGCAGCACCCCGGCGTTGCGGCAATATTTCTGATCAGCGTTCAGATGCGCCCGGCCGGAGCGAAGGCTTGGCAGCGCCCGGCGACGCAGGCCAAATCCGCTTCCGCAGAGGCAGGGGCGCCCATGAGCTTTCTTACTCGCCGCAAGGCGCTCGAACACGCCGCGCCGGCGCACGGCCTGAAGAAGTCGCTCGGCTGGCCGCACCTGGTGGCGCTGGGCGTCGGGGCGATCATCGGCACGGGCATCTACACCCTGACCGGCGTGGCCGCGGGGCTCGCGGGACCCGCGGTGATCATCTCGTTCGCGGTGGCGGGCCTGGTCTGCGCCTGTGCGGCGCTCTGCTACGCGGAGATGGCCAGCCTGACGCCGCAGGCCGGCAGCGCCTACACCTATTCCTACGTGACGCTCGGCGAAGGCGTCGCCTGGATCATCGGCTGGAGCCTGATCCTGGAATACACCCTGGTCTGCAGCGCGGTGTCGGTGGGCTGGTCGGGGTACGCCTCGGGCCTGATCCGCGACGCCGGCTGGGGCGTGCCGGACTCGCTGCTGGCGGGCGGGATCGTCGACCTGCCGGCCATCTTCATCGCACTGGTCGTCACAGGCGTGCTCCTGGCGGGGACGCACGAGAGCGCGACGGTGAACTTCATCCTGGTGATCGTGAAGCTGGTCGCCCTGGCCGCCTTCGTCGCCCTGACCCTGCCGGCGTTCGACGCCGCCCACTTCCAGCCCTTCGCCCCGTTCGGGTTCGGGGCGCACGAGGTGGACGGGCACAAGGTGGGGGTGATGGGCGCGGCGGCCATCATCTTCTTCGCCTTCTACGGGTTCGACGCCATCTCGACGGCGGCCGAGGAGGCCAAGGATCCCAAGCGCGACCTGACCATCGGCATCGTCGGCTCGATGGTGCTCTGCACCCTCATCTACATGGTGGTCGCCGCCGCGGCCCTGGGCGCCGTGCCGTTCGGCCTGTTCTCCAAGAGTCCCGAGCCTCTGGCCTTCGTCCTGCGCGAGCTGGGCCAGCCGCGGGCCGCCGCGCTGATCGCGGGCGCCGCGGTCGTGGCGATGCCGACGGTGATCATGGTCTTCATGTTCGGCCAGAGCCGGGTGTTCTTCGCCATGGCCCGCGACGGGCTGCTGCCCCGCGGCCTTGCGAAGGTCGACCGCCGGGGCGTGCCGGTGGCGGTGACGGTGCTGACCGGCGTGATCGCCGCGATCATCGCCGGCGCCATGCCGCTGGACGAGATCGCAGCCCTGGCCAACGCCGGCACCCTGGCCGCGTTCATCGCCACGGCCTGTGCGGTGATGGCCCTGCGGCGGCGGGCGCCGCATCTGGAACGGCCTTTCGTCACCCCGCTCGTGTGGGTGATCGCGCCGGCGGCGGTCGCCGGCTGCCTCTACCTGTTCACCAGCCTGTCCGCGAAGACGATCGTGTTCTTCTTCGCGTGGAACGCGGTCGGGGTGGTCGCCTACCTGCTCTACGGCCGCTCGAAGAGCGCCCTGGCCAGCTGACCGGCCCTCAGGCCGCCATGCCGGCGGCGTGGATCAGATCGCGGACCTGGGCCATATGCTCGGGCGCCGCGGCCAGTTCGGCGCGAGTGGCGTCCAGCTTGAACAGCTTCAGCGCCTCGCTGCGGGCGCGGATCGCGGCCGGGCCGCGCGGCGCTGTCTCGCCGGCGGCGAGGCGGAGCAACAGCACCAGCCGGTTCACCACCGGGGCGTTGGCCCTGGCGACGGCCTGGGTGAGGCGCGCCTCGACCTCGACGCGGCCGCCGACCTCGCCCAGGCGCTCCTGGATGGGCTCGTAGTCTTCGGGCACCAGACCGCACCGGCCCACGGCGCGGTGCAGGGCGGCGAGCTGGGCCAGCCGTCCGGGCGCCGTTTCGGTCGGCCCGTTGAGCATTTCCTTCTCGAACCGCAGCGAGCCGATCAGGGCCTTCAGCCAGCTTCCGGCCTGGCGCTTGTTGGCCGCGCCGATGACGTTCTCGGTCAGCCAGACCAGGGCCTCGACCTCGTCGTGCGCCGACCGGCCCTGACCGAGGTAAGCCTCCACGAAGTCGCCCGTCACCAGCATCTTCGACCGGGCGCCGAAGGCGCTCTGCACTTCCTCGAGCGGCAACAGGTTCCCCGAGGCCGCCGTCAGCGACATGGCCAGGGCGCGCAGCACGTGGATCTCGCGTTCCGCGTCGCCCGGGCACAGGCGGCGGGGGCCCATGAGTTCGCGCAGGATGCGGCGGCCGATGGCGCCGCGCACGTCCTGGAAGCTGTCGCCGGACAGCCACTTGGCCAGCCGGATCGCCAGCGGCGACATGGGCGGCATGATCTTCTGCACCGACTTCTCGACCGCGATCAGGCTCTCGACGGCGTCGTAGGCGGCCAGCCGGGTCATGGCCGCGAGGTTCGCGCCCAGGTCCTGGCCCTTGCCCATGATGTCGCTCATGCCGGGCTTGGTCTCGAGGATCTCGGCCAGCGGCTGCTGGATGACCGTCAGCGCAGCGCCACGCCCGAGGCCGGCCTCAGGCGCCGCGTCGGCGAGGTCCATCAGCCGGTCGACCTTGTCGGCCCAGGTCTTGGCGGGTGCGATAGAGGCGGCGACGCCCGCCCCCAGCAGGTAGCCTCGCTCGGGGTCCTGGGCCAGCCGCTCGGCGGCGGCGGCGAAGCCTTCCTTGTCCACGTCCGGCAGGGCGCCGCGACGGTGATCCTTCATCAGCCGGGCCACAGCGCGCTCGATGAGCGCGTGGAAGACCCGCATCAGCTCGTGCACCGACATCGATCGGGCATGGGCCTCCGGCACCGCGACCTTCTGGATCGCGTGCTGCAGGTCGACGCCGGAGGCTTCCAGCTTCTCGACGAGGTCGGGGCGGTGCAACAGCTCGAACGGCGTGGCGTTGTTACGCTCGAGCCATCCCTCCAGCAGGCGGCCGATGCGCTCGCGGGCATGGAGGGTGTAGAGATCCTGCGGCGTGACGCAAAGGGGCTGCGGCTCGGCCTGGGGACGGACCTTGGCGGTGTACTCGGCGGCGCCCAGCTTGAGGATGATGGCGGAGGAGAACTCGCGGGTCTCCTCGTCGAAGACCTCTTTGGACACGCGGACGGCGGCCACGCGGCCCTCGTCCATGAGGTCATGCGCGGTCTGGAGCGCCAGCGCCCGATTCTCGGTCGCGAGATCGAGCGTCCACGGGGCTCCCGGGACCTTGCGTATGAAGACTTCGAAGTGCACTCGCCCGTTCATTCCTCGCAACCCCCCAGAGCGAGGAGGGCACATTCGGCAAATAAGCTTAAGGCCACGTTGACTTTGTTCGGTTTTCCCGCGGCCCCATTGAGGCCATGGTGAAGGCTCAATACCTTGCATGTCTGGGTTAAGGAGAGTTGCTACCCCGATGGCGAAGATCACCCTCGTCGATGACGACGAGAACATCGTGACCTCGGTCAGCCTGGCCCTCGAAAGCCACGGCCACACGGTGAAAGCCTATTATGACGGGGCCGCGGGCCTCGCCGCGCTCGAGAACGATCCGCCGGACGTGGCGATCCTCGATGTCAAAATGCCGCGGATGGACGGCATGGAGGTGCTGCGCCGGCTGCGCCGGACCTCGGACATCCCGGTGATCATCCTGACGTCGAAGGACGAGGAGATCGACGAGATCCTCGGATTCAATCTCGGGGCGGACGACTACATCCACAAGCCCTTCAGCCAGCGCCTGCTGATCGAGCGGGTGAAGGCGGTGCTGCGCCGCGCCGGACGCGGCGAGGCCGACGAGGCCGCCGGCCCGGCGGTCGCGGGCGGCGACGCCGCGGCGGCCCGGGCGCTGAAGCGCGGCAAACTGACCCTGGATCCGGCGCGCCACGAGAGCCTGTGGGAAGGCAAGCCGGTGAAGCTGACCGTCACCGAGTTCCTGCTGCTCCAGTCGCTGGCCCAGCGGCCCGGCTTCGTGAAGAGCCGCGACAACCTGATGGACGCGGCCTACGACGATCAGGTCTATGTCGACGACCGCACGATCGACAGCCACATCAAGCGCATGCGGAAGAAGTTCCGCGAGGTGGACCCTGAGTTCGACGCGATCGAGACCCTCTATGGCGTCGGCTACCGATACCGGGAGTCCTGAGACCCCGGCGTCGGAGCGGCCGCCGCCGTGGGAGCGCACGCGCCGCCCGTGGCGGTTCAGGGGGCTCCCCGGCTCCCGCCTCGGCCGGCTGATCCTGGCGCTGAACCTGCTCGGGCTGGCGATCCTGGTCTCGGGCGCCCTGGTGCTGAACGAGCTGCGCCGGGGCCTGGTCAACGCGCGGATCGACAGCCTGACGACCCAGGGCGAGCTGATCGCCAGCATCCTGAACCAGGCGGCCACCGTCGGCGAGCCCGAGCCGCAGATGGACGCCGCCCTGGCCACCGAGCTGCTGCAGACGCTCTCCAACCCCAAGGCCCAGCGCGCCCGGCTGTTCGACAGCAAGGGCCGTCTGGTGGCCGACTCCGACTGGATGGCCGACGAGGTCGAGCGGCGTGAGCTGCCACCCGCCCGGTCGCGCGATACGGGGGACGAGGGGTTCCAGCTGGTCCCCCACGGCGCGCCGCCCTCGCACCAGGAGGTGCAGGCGGCCCTGCGGCGCGAGGTGGCAGCGGCGCTGAGCGGGCGTCACCAGGCGGGGATGCGGCCCGGCGACCGCGGCGACCGGGTCGTGTCCGTGTCCATTCCGATCCAGCATGTCCGGGCGGTGCTGGGCGTCGTGACCCTGGAGGCCAGCGACGTCGACGCCATCATCGCCCGCGAACGCGCCGCGCTGATCCCCTTCATCCTGATCGCCATCGCGGTGACGGTGGCCTCGTCGCTGCTGCTGAACAGCCTGGTGGCGCAGCCGGTACTGCGCATGGCGCGGGCCGCCGACCGCGTGCGCGCGGCGCGGGCGCGGGCGATCTCCCTGCCGGACCTGGCCCGACGCGACGACGAGGTGGGCGACCTGACCCGCAGCCTGGAAGCCATGACCCATTCGCTGTCCGAGCGGATGGACGCCATCGAGGCCTTCGCCGCGGACGTGGCGCACGAGATCCGCAACCCCCTCACCTCGCTGCGGTCGGCGGTGGAGACCCTCGACCTGGTGAAGGACCCCGCAGCGCGCGAGCGACTGCTGGGGATCCTCAAGAACGACGTCCAGCGGCTGGACCGCCTGGTCACCGACATCTCAAACGCCTCGCGCCTCGACGCGGAACTGTCGCGCGACCAGCCGAAGCTGCTCGACCTGGGGCGGTTGATCGGAGACATCGTCGCCACTTACGAGGCGACAGCCAAGCCGGGCGAGGTGCGCGTCGAGTTCAACCCGCACCTGGGCATGGAGGCCGTGACCGTGCTGGGGCGCGAGGGGCCGCTGGGCCAGGTGCTGCGGAACCTGATCGACAACGCCCGCTCCTTCAGCCCGCCGGGGGACGTGGTGTCGGTGGGCCTGGTCCGCGTGAAGGGCGAGGCCCTGGTGCTGGTCTCCGACAACGGTCCGGGCATCCCACCCGAGAACCTCGAGACCGTGTTCGAGCGCTTCTACACG